>WGAW01000127.1 GCA_015494675.1 Hydrogenimonas sp.
ATCTGTTTCAGAGCGATCTGCGCCGTATGAATAGCTCTTTTGAGCCAGGATGTAAAACAGATATCCGGATAAAGAGCGTTCTCCGCCAATCTTTTTCCCGCCCTTTCGGCCTGCTCTACCCCTTTTTGGCTCAAGTCTATATCTGTCCAGCCTGTAAAGAGGTTCTCTTTGTTGTAAAGACTCTCGCCGTGCCGCAGCAGAATCAGTTTGGACTCTCTCATAACACCCCTTTTTAACGCTTTAATGTATTTTCACTTCGCCTTTGCCGAGCTCTTTGAGCACTCTCTCGGCCTTCTGTAGCTCATCCTCTTTCGCATGCACAATTACCAGAATCTTTCCTTCTTTGAGAAGGTTTTCGTAGTGAAGCGCCTCCGCCTTCTCCATACTGAAATCGGCAAGCCACGCAGCAAGCGCCGATGCACTGCCGAATGTCGCGGCTCCGCCCAGAAAACCGGCCAGCGACGACACTACCGGCCCTGCTGCAATAATCGGCCCGAAACCCGGTACCAGCGAAAAGATTCCGCCCGCCAGAAGGCCGAACAGTCCACCCCAAATCGCCCCCTGTTTGCCCCAGAAGAGTATGCTTTCATTCTCTTTTTCGATCTCAAAGCTCTTCTCGGGAGTATCCTCACCTTTGGAAAGAGCATAAACATGCTCTTTTGCAACTCCTTCTTCCAGCAGTTTTTTTACAGCTTCTGAAGCGTCCTCATGCCTATCAAAAGTAGCAACAAGCGTCTTTTTCATAATCTTCTCCTACTTCATATTTTTTGCAATATAGTCGGCTAGCTCCAGCAGGCGCTGCGAGTAGCCGTACTCATTGTCATACCATGCCATAACTTTAACCATCCTGCCGCCCACTACAGATGTAGAGGGTGCATCGACTATCGAAGAGTGTCTGTTGCCGAGTATATCCGTAGAGACTATCTCTTCGGTCGAATACTCCAGTATCCCTTTCAGCTCCCCTTCCGACGCTTTTTTGAACGCTTCGTTGACGCTCTCGACCGTAACGTCGCTCTTTAGAAGCGCAACGACCTCCGTTATCGCGCCGTCAGGCACAGGCACGCGAAGCGCCATAGCCTCCATTTTGCCCTCGAGCGAAGGTATAACCTCCACGGTCGCAATCGCGGCACCGGTGGTTGTGGGTATGATGTTGACCGCCGCCGCTCTGCCGCGTCTTCTCTTTTTGGCCCTCTTGTCCACGGTGGTCTGCGAAGATGTATAGGCGTGGGTTGTGGTTATCATCGCGTTTTGGACACCGAAACTCTCTTCGAGAACCTTCATCACCGGTGCCAGAGAGTTTGTGGTACACGATGCGTTGGAGACCACATGGTGCTTCGCATCGTCATACTCCTTCTCGTTTACGCCCATAACGAATGTCTTGTCGACGTTTTTGCCGGGTGCCGATATCACAACCTTTTTCGCACCCGCTTCGATATGCTGGGCAGCCGCACTTCTCTCCGTAAAATGCCCCGTACACTCGAGCACTATATCAATGTTCATCTCTTTCCAGGGAAGCTCCAGCGGATTGTGGGAGCTCACTATCGCGATCTCATGCCCGTCTATGACCAGCTTCTCGTTGCCGAACGTCTCTATTTTGAAGTCGGCCCTGCCGTGTACCGAATCGTACTTCAGCAGGTATGCGGCATCTTCGACGCTCGATGTGTTGGCAGCGACTATCTCGCAGTCTGCCGGAAGGTTGTGTATATAGTGTCTAAGCACCTGATTCCCTATGCGTCCCAATCCGTTTACGGCTACTCTCTTTTTCATGACTCTTCTCCTTTTTTTACTTTGGTCAGATCTTTGGATATCGGAATGTAAAACTTTCCGAGGTACTCTTTCATCATTCTTCTGGCGCTGAACTTCGGTGCCACCGATTTCATAGACTCTTTCATCATATTGACCCACCCGCCCGGAAGGCCCCTCTCGTTCAATGTGTAGTAAAGAGGCACTATCTTCTGCTCGATCGTATCGTAGAGTGCAGCGGCATCGGCGGCATCGTCCGATGATTCACCGCCAAACGCCCATCCGTTTTGCCCGTTGTAACCTTCGGGCCACCATCCGTCGAGACTCGAGCAGTGGATAGTACCGTTTATAGCCGCCTTCATTCCGCTCGTCCCGCACGCCTCCATGGGAATAAGAGGGTTGTTGAGCCAAACGTCGCACCCTCTAACGAGATATTTGGCGACACTCTCACCGTAATCTTCCACAAATGCTATTCGCCCCCTGAAGCGGGGATCCTGTGCCGTTTTGAAGATGTGCTGAAGTATCTTTTTTCCCGGGTTGTCGGAGGGGTGCGCCTTTCCCGAAAAGATGATCTGCACCGGGCGTGCGAAGTTGTTGATTATCTTCTCGAGGCGATCGAGATCGTGCAGTATCAAGTCGGGCCTTTTGTACGATGTCATACGCCGGGCGAACCCTATGGTGAGAACATCGGGATCGAGCATAACACCCTCCGCCATCGCCACGAGCGGGTCTATCCCCTCGTCGGCCCATTTACGCCGCACCCTCTCTCTTATGAAGTTGACCATGCGCACCTTGTAGATATAGTGCAGATCCCATATCTTTTTGTCGTCTAACTCCTCTATGCGGCTCCATACATCCTCGTTGTCCTGCATATGCAGCCAGTTCTCTCCAAGTTTGCGGTCGAGCTCCTCGAAGAGTTCGTCACCCGTCCAGGTCGGTATATGTACACCGTTTGTTACGTAATCTATCGGAACCTCTTTTTCGTTTTCGTGGTCGAATACACTCTTCCAGATAGTGCGTGTAACGTCTCGATGCTTTTTGCTGACGGCGTTGCGGTAGCTGCACATCCTAAGCCCAA
>WGAW01000128.1 GCA_015494675.1 Hydrogenimonas sp.
ATCTGCTCTTCGCTCTCTCCGCCGAGACGCTTTTTGCCCTCGTATATCCCGTACTCGTTTATCTTCCATCCGCGCTCGACGGCCATCTTCCTTATCTTGATATTGTGGGCTTTGGAGCCTGTGAAGTAGTGAAGCGCCGAACCGTAGCTCTCTTTCGCAACGCTTCGAAGGTCTACCTGCAGATCGTTTCGCAAAATCACCGTCGAGCGGGTAGGGCCTTTGGAGACCACCTCTTTTACCTTTTCGTATTTTACGAACCACTCCGTTACCGCTTCCCAGTTTTTTGCCACTACCAGAATGTCCAGATCTCCGACAGTCTCTTTTCTTCGCCGGTAGCTGCCCGCCACCTCCACTTTTATGACACCTTCGAAGCTCTGCAGATAGTTTCTCAGCTCTTCGGCAAACGGTTTGGCGATGTCGAAGCGGAAACGGCGGCCGGCCTTTTTAGCCAGTTGGACACCTTTTAGAATCTTCTCAATAAGCTTGGGTCCGAATCCTTTCAGATTGTAGATCTCTCCGCTTTGAGCAACTTTGGCAAGTTCGTCGAGCGAGGTTATGCCGAAGGAGTCGTAGAGCTGCCGAATCCGTTTCGGTCCGAGCCCTTCGATGGAGAGCAGCTTGTCCAGACCCTGGGGAAGCTCCTTTTTCAGAGCTTCGAGTTTGGAAAATTTTCCGGTTTTCAGGATCTCTGTTATGGCCTCCGATAGATCCGCTCCGATTCCCGGCAGTTTTGTAAGGTCCATTCCGCTCTCTGCAAGATCTTCGAGGCTCTTTCCGAGGTTCTGTACGGTTCTGGCCGCGTTGCGGTAGGCACGCACCTTGAAGGGGTTTTCTCCTTTGATCTCCAGCATATCGGCCATCTGGTTGAATATGTCGGCGATTTCACTGTTGGAGAGGGCCATTTTGTGCTCCTGTGGCGGTTTTTACAATTATACCACCACAGAGAGAAGTTGCTATTCGATGTTACGCAAATTCCGGGCAAAGCCCGTAATTTGGCATGGCCTGTGCGGCCCTGCAACCCCCTAAAGCTTCGAAATCTCAGATTTCGAGACGATTTTACTCTTCCAGCGTAAAACTCACGTTACGCAAACTACGGGCCGAGCCCGCAATAGGGCAGGGGGTGAACGGCCCTGCAACCCCTGGTGCTCTATTTGTGCTCCTTTTTGTAAAAGAGCAGGTAGAGTGCCGGAAGTACCAGCAGCGTAAGGAGTGTAGAGCTGATTATACCGCCCGTCACCACCACCGCCAGCGGGTACTGAATTTCGCTTCCCACCCCGGTTACGTAAAGAAGCGGCAGAATGCCGAAAAGCGTTGTGAAGGCAGTCATGAGTACGGGGCGAAGACGCAGCGAAGCGGCATCTTTGAGCAGTGTTTCAAGCTTGACGTCCGGGAATCTCTCCCTAAGCTCGTCTATGAAGCTGACCAAAACAATTCCGTTTAGAATCGCTATGGCGAATATGGCTATGAAGCCCACGATCGCTGAAACGCTCAGATACTCTCCGCTCATGACGAGTGCTATGATTCCACCGATAAGCCCCATAGGAACCCCCAGCAGTATAAGAAGAGATTTCTTGATCGAGTTGAAAGCGGTATAGAGCAGCAGGATGACTATGATGATAGTGATCGGTATGATTACCATCAGCTTCTTCGTCGCCTCCTGCATATTTTTGAAATCTCCCGCCCATCTCGTGTAGTACCCTTTCGGAATATCTACCTCTTTGTCGATCTTCTGCTGCGCCTCTTTGACAAACGACGCAATATCGCGACCCTCCACATCCATAGAGATGACCATGTAGCGGCTGAGGTTTTCGCGTTTTATGAAAGATGGCCCCTGAACGACTTTAACATCGCACACTTCGTCCAGACGTACCATTTTGCCGCTTGCGCTTCTAAGCATAACGGCACCTAGATTCTCTATATCGTTTTTGGCACCCTCTATCTTAGGCACGATTCCGAAACGTCTGATACCTTCTATCTTTTCGGTCACCGGCTCTTCACCGATACCGTGACGGATAACGCGCATAACCTCGTCCGCACCGATGCCGTAGCGCGAAAGCGCAAGGAAGTCGGGGCGTATCGTCACCTGCGCCTGTCCCAGCTGGGTCTCCACCTCCGTGCGCTCGAGACCGTCCACGGTGCCGAGCACCTTTTGAATCTGTGAAGCGATGGA
>WGAW01000129.1 GCA_015494675.1 Hydrogenimonas sp.
CGAACGGAGAAAGGAGCATCAGAATCGGAACGGTAAGAAGTATTGATACGGTAGATGCACCCATCGCAATATTTACGACACGCTGAATCTGGTCCGCCTTTGCGGCTTTGATGGCTGTAAACAGCTCAGGCGATACGCTTATTATGGCTATAACGAGTCCGGCCAGCGCGGCGGATATGCCATAATCTTTCGCAATCTGCATACCGTCGCTCGCGAAGATTTCGGCGATAACCCCGATGATAAAAATAAGGGTAAAGATTATTACAAGATTCGCCGTAATGGAGAGTCTGTCGAAAATGTAGTTCTCCTCTTCCTCCTCTTCAATACTCCCTTTGTCCTTTTTTCTTCTTAGTCTGAATATTCGGCTTCTGGCGGTCGCTTTGAAGAAGTGTATATGTGTGCGAGTTTGAAAGATGAATATACTCATATAGTAGAGACCGAGCAGAAAAGCTATGATATAGCTTGCGATCAGCAGATTGTCCGCACCTTTCGGAGAGTAGCTCAGTACACTGGGAACGAGAAGCGCTACGGAGGCTACAAGCAGTATGGTCGTATAGGTACTCGAGGTATCTTCGTTGTGCTCCTGCTCTTTGAAGCGGAGTCCGCCTACGAAGACGGCAATTCCGAGCAGAACGTTCATGTCGACGATGACGGCGGAGATGATACCGCTCTTTACCGTCTCGAGAGCGTGTTCGCCGTGGCTGCTTTCGAGCATGATCATAAAAAGCAGCAGGATCTCGACGGCGACGGCACTGAAGGTGAGTACGAAACTTGAGTACGGCTCCTGCAGTCTCTCGGCGAGAATCTCCGCGATTTCCGATACGGTGAACGAGAAAGATGCTATGCCGAGTCCGGCGCAGACAACCGCGAGATAGGTAAAACCGTAGAGGTGGAAAACGAGGGCGAGTAGGCTCAGGAGGGTGCCCGCAAAGAGGTCCCAGTAGTTACCGAAAAAATCCTGTAAGTCCGACGAAGGCTCGGAGGATGTGCTCATTTAAAACAGTCCTTTTGTTTCTAAATTTCCGTTTGTAACGGCATTGGTATCGAAGAAGAGGCCGCTTCCGACTCCGGCAATCATATAGATACCCGGCTTCAAGGGGAGACCGAGACGCTCTATGAGCTCCGATGCCGTGTCGTATCTCTCCATCGATATTTTTATATCACACTCAAACTTAATCTGTGTTGGAACGAAAAGTTTACAGCGTGTCCACTTTATGAGATTCAGCTGTTCGTAACAGCTCTTTTGAAGTGAGGTATCCGCAAATATGATAACCTGCTCACTACACCCCCATTCGACGCGTCTGATGCCCGTATTGACGAATACCGGTTCGAAAGATGGGGTATAGTTCAGATGAGAGAGCGTATAACCGGCTCCCGCGGCTTTCAGCAGACCTACAGCCTCCCTGAAAACCGGGCACATACATCTTGCGAGAGGGGCGCTCTGATGGTATGATCCCTCGAGGATGAAGGAGCTTTCGAAGATTTTACCGGATATCAGGGTGAAGTCGACAGCTTCAGGCTTGGCGGGAGCTATGGCTGCGCCTATTTTGTCAAGGAATCCTTTGTCGTCGCAAAATATGGTCTGGCTATCTGTAGAGGCAAGGATCTTTTCGCTCGCCTCCATCGGGTCTTTCGGGAGCAAAACGGCGCCGTGGCCGTTTAAGAGCATCCGCATGAACTCCATAACCGCCGAGGGGACATATATGAACTCTCTCCGGTTTATTACAAGCCATAGACGCAGAAGTTTCATGAGTGTGTCGGGGAGATTCTCAACCTCTATCCAGGCTACTTCATCGTCCGTAGGGGTGATATCTCTGTCGGTTATTATGCCGTAAGCGCCGTTTTGGAGCGCCTCCTCTATGCCGGCCGGATCGAGTGCTACAAATAGCGATCCGCGAACGGCTTTTGAAGGAAGCAGTGCGACTCTGTCAAAACGGGAGATGGAAGGGGTGTTCAGCAGTCGGCCGCCGGTGACGGCCACTACATTCTCAAGGCGCATCTATAGTGTCAGCCGATGGGTGTTCCGGCTTTTTTGGGAGATTCCGGGCGAATGAGGCATAGTCCGTCTTCATCTTTTGCGGCCAGTATCATACCTTCCGAGAGCATCCCCATCAGTTTGGCCGGTTTGAGATTCGCCACTACGCATACTTGCGTATTCAAAAGATCCGCGGGGGAGTACCACTCTTTGATACCGGCTACGATCTGGCGGGGTCTCTCTTCGCCAAGGTCGACCTGAAGTTTGAGCAGTTTTTTACTTTTCGGAACCTCTTCGGCCTCCACTACCGTGCCGACCTTCAAAGAGGTTTGGAAGAACTGATCTATCGTGATCAGGTTTGCACCGGACTCCTTCTCTCTCGCTTTTTTTTCGGTTTCGCTCTTCGCTTTCTCTTCGCTCTTTTTCTCTTCCGCTTTTTCGGCAGGGGTCTCCACCAGCGGCTCCTCTATCCTCGGGAATAGAGGCGGGACTTTCTCTATCTTGAAACTATCGAGAAGCCTGGACTCTTTTATGAGTCTTATGTAGCTTTCGTGGTTCACCCCGAAACCGAGTGCACCCGCAATGGTTTGGGTGGTCTTCGGCATAAACGGGTGCAGAAGTACCGATACTTTGGCAAGAATATTTGCGACCAGCGCTATCGTTGCCATCGCTTCCCTCTCCTTGCCCTCTTTCATCTTGACCCACGGCATAGCGGTGTCTATCGCCTTGTTGGCTATTCGGAGGGTTTTCCAGAGATCTTCGAGGTAACGGTTCGTCTGGATCTCGTAAAGATAGGGTTCGACGGTAGAGAATATCTTTTGCGCCTCCTCCAGCTCAGATTTGTGGAACTCGGCGACATCATCGCTTTTGACTTCGAAGTCGAAATATTTGCCGCTCATCCCTATGATGCGGTTGAGCAGATTGCCCAGGTCGTTGCCGAGATCGGAGTTTATGCGGTCCATCAGCGCTTTTTGGCTGAAGTCTCCATCCTGTCCGAAAGGAACTTCTCTCAGCATGAAGTAGCGGAAGTTTTCGAGGCCGTAGGCGTCCGCGATCTCTTTGGGGTCTACTACGTTTCCTTTCGACTTGCTCATCTTTTCGCCGTTTCTTGTCCACCATCCGTGGGCCGCCACATGGTGCGGAAGCTCGAGCCCCAGACTCATCAGGAACGCAGGCCAGTAGACGGCGTGGAAGCGGAGTATATCTTTTCCTATCAGGTGCACCTTCGCGGGCCAGTACTCCATCAGCTTTTCGTCAGTGCCGTAGCCGAGCGCCGTTACGTAGTTCATTAGAGCATCGAGCCAGACATACATCACATGTTTGGGGTCGTTTATGGAGTCGGGGAGTTTTATGCCCCAGTCGAAGCTTGTGCGTGTTATCGAGAGGTCGTCGAGGCCGTTTTTTACGAAATTTATCACTTCATTGCGTTTCGATTTCGGCAGAATACGGTCCGGGCGGCTGTCGTACCACTCCAGCAGCCTCTCCTCGTATTTGGAGAGTTTGAAAAAGTAGCTCTCCTCTTCGACTATCGATGTAGAGCGTCCGCATTCGGGGCAGAACTCTTCGTCGACGAGTTGCTGTTCGGTAAAAAAGGTTTCGCAGCTTACGCAGTAGTGTCCGCGGTAGACATCTTTGTAGATATCTCCGTTGTTGTACATTACTTCAAAAGCCTTCTGAACTCCTTTTATGTGGCGCTCGTCGGTCGTACGGATGAACTTGTCGTAACTTATTTCGAAATCGTCCCAAAGAGACTTGAAACGGTCGGATATCTCGTCCGCATACTCTTTTGGAGTTTTGCCGCGCGCCTTTGCGGCCTGCTCGATCTTCTGCCCGTGTTCGTCCGTACCTGTGAGAAAAAATACATCCATACCTACGAGTCTTGAGTAGCGTGCAAGCGTATCCGCGATGATGGTCGTGTATGCGTGACCTATATGCGGAACATCGTTGACATAGTAGATTGGAGTGGTTATATAGACTCTTTTACATTTCTCTTTGCTCATTGTTGACCCCGTTGATTGGTTTTTCGTTTTTAGGTTTTAGGTTTTAGGTTTTAGGTTAGAATTCGAATCCTCCGCCTTGGCCTTTGCTCATGCTCTCATACACCTTTTTTACATATTCGTTTCTCAGTTCGCATCCTATGATCTTTTCGCATTTGAAGCAACTGCTTACACCCATCTGCTTCTGGCACTCCTGAAGCATCTTTTTCGCCTCTTCGCGTGCCTTTTCCCACTTGTCGAGGGTTTTTTCAGCTGACTCCGTATGCATCTTTCACCCTTGAAATCTCGTACCTGCTGCCGAAAAAGCATGGCGTGGTCTCGTGGGGATCTTCACAGGAGAGTTCCATGAGACGTCGTCCTTTGTCGTCTATGGCCGCTCCGCCGGCAGTTTCATAGACAAAGGCGAACGGAAATACCTCAAAAAGTTTTCGCAGCTTTCCCTGCGGTTTGTCATCAGTACCCGGGTAGCTGAAAAGCCCGCCGCCTTTCAAAAGAATCTGGTGCAGGTCGGGCACCATTCCGCCGGAGTATCTTAGGCGGTAACCTTCGCCAAAGAGAGAGTCGATAAGCTTCTTGTGGTGCGCCGGCCAATACTGCTGCGTGCCGCCGGGTGCGTTCAGTTTCCCCTTTTCGCCAAGCTCTATAGTCTTTTGTTCCATAAAACGGCCGTGACGGAAGATGAAGTGGCGCACGCCCCCCTTGTAGGCGGTTACCATCTCAAGACGCGGGCCGTAGACGACATATACGGCCGCAAGCATCGATTCGGCTTGAAACTCTCCGTCGTATATACCGAAGATAGAGCCTACACTCAGATCCACATCTATCAGGCTGGAGCCGTCGAGAGGGTCGTATGCGATCATATAC
>WGAW01000130.1 GCA_015494675.1 Hydrogenimonas sp.
TGGCCAGCAAATCACACCTGAACGAAGAGACGAAGAGGTTCATAGGCTCTCTCGAAGAGCAGAAGGGGAGTGTTGTATGCATTTCCAAAGGGAGCTCGCTGAAACTCCTGATGGTGGCCGAAGGCACGGCCGATATCTACCCGAGGCTGGGGCCTACGATGGAGTGGGATACCGCCGCGGCCGATGCCATTGTCCGCGAGAGCGGTAAGATGGTTTTGAATGCGGATGGAGCGGTTGATGCCGCCGGACTCGAGAGCGGCTCTTCTCTCTCTTATAATAAGCGTGATTTGCTTAATCCCTGGTTTGTAGTTCAGTAAAATTAATATATTTGATTTATTTTTTTGTCAATCTATCTATGATAACATTTTAAAGTCAATAGTTTGCCAAACCTGTTGTGAAGCAGGGACGGAAAGCCATGGGTCTTTATCGCTACATCTAAAGCATTAAAGATCGCCAGGTTGCCTCTTGATCTCAAGAGTAGATGTGGATTGAAAAAGAGATATCATCACCTCACCGAATGCTTCCTTCCCTCTTCATTTCTGTTTTGCCAAGTTTTTTAAAATTCGTGTGCAGGGTTCATTAACGAGATTGAATATCTCTTCCCTTTGAGATAAGTTTGTAATACAATCTGTCCTGACAGGCTAGATTAATTTATGAATACCGCACCGAAACCGACTGAATGACTTAGGAGGTCACGCCATGCTAAAACAGATCTTTACCGTACTATCCGCAATGTTGTTTTCGCTGACTCTCTTCACCGGCTGCGGGGAGGTTCCGACAGCAGGCGTAGAGGATACGCCGCCTGTTTCGCAGGTTGAGAGCGGCAACCCTGCGATAGCTCCGGCGTCTTTGACGCTCGAAGCTATAGACGACGAGAGTTTCAACGCTTTAAACGAAGAAGACAGGCTCTATGTCGCCAGAAAGCTGTACTCCACCATATACAAGGGGGTGGAGTACAAAAGACTTAAAGAGCAGATCGACACCGAAAAGTTCATAAGCGATTTTGCGTCTAAACTGAATGCAGATGTAAAGCAGCCCAATCTACTTGAGATGGAAGCGTATGTGCCGTTTGATCCTTCGCTTGAAGATCATAGAGTCGGAGCGGATAGTACAGAAAAATATGCCGGTAATATCAAAAAGGAGATCTATTCACGTCTCTACTATACGAAACTGGGCCGCGAATATTTCAACAAATGGGTCGCTTATGTATTGACGCAGACCATTCTCTTCTCTCCCGCAAGAGAGGTCGACAGTGTCGCTCCGTTTCCTGAATTCATACGCAATGTCTACTACAGGCTGGCAGAGAGCCTCGATGAGGGGAAAACGATTAAAGAGATAGTTTACGAGCATATGATCTCCAAGGAGAACTGGGGACGTTTCAGAAGTCCCGAAGACAACGGAAGGGAGATGCTGGAGATTTGGCTAAGGAACTTCAAGGACGAACCTGTGCCTATAGCTGCGGTTGCCCTTCAGAACTGGAGGTTCGAGAACTATTATGATCCCTCTGAAGGATGGAATGTTTACGATTTCTACCATGATGAGCCCGGCGTCGATCTGAACGAGTCCGTGGAGCTTTTCGGTTTTACACTCAAAAACGGCTACGATTTTTTCAAAATGGTGACTGAACACCCCGACTTCATGCCAACGGTCGTTTCGAGAATAGTGGACTATTTCTTTCCCACGATGAGCGAAGCCGAGCGTGCCGATATCGCAGAGAAGATTCTTAAAAATAATCCGGAAACCTTCCAGCAGATTTTCGCGCAGATTCTCTTTTCGAAAAAGTACCTGTTCGAGTCCGATAAGGTCAAGAGTGTAGAGGAGGTTTTTTACCCTATGGTCGAGTCTCTGCCCTATCATGTGGTGAAAAACTCATGGAGCTGGGCTTGGTCTCCACACATCAAAGGGCTTGCGGCGGTTATGGAGCTGTCGAATCAGAAGTCGATGTGGAACAAGCTTGGACGCGACATCGACCTGCCTACGGACACTTTGAGCATCAACTACTACCATCAGTTTGTCAGAGACGGGATAATGCTGCAAAACGGCAACCCGGATAGTGAGTTTGCGGAAGGTATTGTATTTAGCCGGCTCGATGAGCGCCTCGATGATACGACGATGGAGTCATATGTAGACGATCTGTTTCTGGAGATTCTGGGGCGTCATGCGAAAGATGCCGAAAAGACGACACTCGTAAATCTGGCAAAAAGTGCCGGCTGGGATGACAGGTTTCAGGATAGATCTTGGTATCGATACAGGCTGTCGAAACTGGTACGCGACTATATAAGCAGACTTAGCGAAGTATACAGATACAGACGCATCGAAGGAGCTGTAGAATGAGACGAAGAGATTTTATAAAAACCACACTGAGCATGATGGCGGCCGCGGGTCTTGCGCCCGATCTTCTAAGAGCGGCGGAGATGACACGGCTGCCGCTTGGAGATGTAAGTCTGGATAAGAGCATATACAATAAAAACGAGACGCAGACCCTCTTGATATTTCTGGTAGGCGGGATGAGCGACTTTGTAGGAAACGCGACACACCTCGAGCAGATACGAAAAGAGGATCTTTCCAACAAACCGTACCCCTCTTCGGGATTCACCGTTACAAAAGACGGCTTCTGGCAGGAGGGGGGCGGTGCGGATTTGCAGAGTATGCTCGACGATGCGACGCTTCAGACCACATATTTCAGAACCGCGATGGCAAAAGACAAGAGCCGGTCGCACGGCTTGAGCCAGCGAAGGTTCATGCACGGCCATCCGACTATTGAGTCGGGTATGCCGATAACCCTGATGCATGTGCTGAACAGATACAATCTTGTGGATGAGAATACTCTTATGCCATATGTAAGGCTTGCGGGAGGATTGCAGTTTTATGATGATAGGGGGGCCGGATATATGCTGCCCGGTCATCTTCGTCCCGTTACTATCGAAATTCCTTTTCGTGAGGGAGACAAGATGGGCAATCCCTACAAAAGAGAGAGCATCTGGGATGACGCGAACCTCGAAGAGGGCATAGAAAAGCTCAGTTACGAGCTGAACGACTTCAACGACCCGATCTCCTCCGCGCTTCAGAGGAGAAAGACGATAAGCGACTTCATCGACAGGATCAAAGATGAGACTCTACCTTCCGGAGTGGAGTATCCGACCCACAGAACCGGCCGCATATTGGAGACGGCCATGCGTATACTTATCGCCAATCCGGATACGAAAGTGATAAGTACGGAGCCGGGCAACCGGTGGGACGACCACTCGAATGCGTTGACAGGCCACAAAGTACATGCGACACAGCTGTTTGAAGCGATCTCTGCGGCTATGAAGCATATGAAGGCGGCCGGAAAGGACAATATCAATATAGTCGTCTACGGCGACTTCGGCAGAAACTTCAACATAAACAAAGCGGACGGCTGGGACCACGGCAACAACCAGGTGGTCTACTGGTTCGGCGGTCAGCGCTATCTGAACTCTTTGGGTGTGGTCGGAGAGACCGATCTGTATGTGTGGTATAAAAAAGCACGCCTCTACAGCCGCCCAAAAAAGGGAACCTTCGAGTTCGAGCCTTACAGTGTCGCTTCCACCTTCTACAGACTTTACGGCATAACCAACCCCGAAGTTCTGACAGGCGGATACGGTGTGATAACCCCGCCAGAACAAAGCTTTCTGAAAGCGTAGCGCTTTTTGGTGAAGAGCCGCCGAGGGAGCGGGCGGCTCGGATCTGTGCACTTTCGCGCTCTTCGTAAACTATTTCGATTTCCACTTTTTGAGTATGGTTCTCTTTTTCTTGGGCTTTTTACGCCGTTTGATGCGCTGGTCGAAGAGGTTCAGCATTATAAAAAAGAGTATACCGAACAGAATGAGCGACATGAAGTTGTCGGAGTGTCTAAGCTGTACGCCGATGATCGTGAAGGCTATCTGAATATATACGAGCAGAATGACGGTGTAGGGTATATCTTCGTAGCGCTTGTAGAGAATGTGGTGCATATGTGTTTTATCGGCCGAGAAGATCGAGAGGCCGCGCTGTTTTCTGCGGACCATTACGATGAACGTATCCAGAACCGGCAGCACCGCTATGAACAAAACGGCCATCGGCTCTATGAATTTCATTGCCCGAACAGCCAGAATGGCGACTATGAAGCCAAGCGTCAAAGAGCCGCTGTCGCCCATGAAGACTCTTGCGGGGTGCCAGTTGAAGATCAGAAAGGCCGCGACCCCCGCCATCGTAACGGCCGAGAGCATTATCATCAGCTCATCGTGATTTGTGTAGCCTATCCACAGAAACGCTCCCATCATGACCATAGAGATCGTGCCCGCCAGGCCGTCGAGGCCGTCTGTAAGGTTGAGTGCGTTCGTAAAGCCGGTTATCGCAAAAACGGTAAAAGGGATCGCTATGAAAAGCGGCAGATCTATCTCGTAACCGATATAGTGGCCCAGAGATTTTATGTAAATCCCCTTCATGCAGAGCAGCAGAGCGGCGGATATTATGAAGAGAAACTTCTTTTTCGGAGATAGCCCCGCATAATCGTCGAGAAGACCGGCTATGAAGACCACGGCTATCGCGATATAGACATAGTAGTACTCCTGCAGCCGGTTTAGATCGAAAAAGACCGCGATGAACGAGACCAGGAGCATGGCCGAAACGAAACAGGTCCCGGCCCCGCGGGGTATCGGATTTTGATGCATGCTCCGTTCGTTCGGAATATCTACGAGGCCCAGCTTCGGAGCCTTTTTTATAAAGATTATCGTACATATCAGAGTCATGCCGAACGTTATGAGCATCAGGATTATAATCATGCCGCTCCAATCTACTCTGCCGCACAATTTGTGCCGCCGGTGATATATCGGTTGTCGAACCGAAATATTTTTTATTTGATAATATACTATTTTAACGCAACGGAAGTTTAAAAGAGATTAACGGTGCCTGTTTCAAGAAGGTGCCGGGCGGCTTATGAGTTTAGGATCTTTCTTACCGCCGCCGAGCACATCGCGAGTCCGAAAGAGCCCGTGACACCGACGAAGCTCCCTTTTTGCGTACATTTGGGGCTTTCGGGGCTAAAGAGTGCGGTGTAATCTTTCTTGAAACCGCTCTTTTTGAGCTCGTATCTGATCTTTCTGGCAAAAGGGTCGCCGTGGGTTTTCCAGATCGATGCGATCTCTATTTTGGTCGGGTCCAGTTTTCTGGCTCCGCCGGTGGCGCTTATGAGCTTGGGCCATGCCTTGTGGGCGAGCGATATTTTCGCCTTTATATCGTCGATCGCATCCAGCACCGTATCGTATGGCTCAAAGTCGAAGTTTTCGATCCATTCGGCATCTATTTTTGCCTCTATCGGCGTTACCGTGGGGTAGAGCTCCGCGAGTCTGTGCACCTTTACCGCGCCGACTCTGTCGCTTCCTATCTGGCGGTTTCGGTTGGTTTCGTCGTATCTATCGAAGTCTACTATCGTTATATCTTCCACCCCGCTTCTAAAGAGGCAGTCGAGGCAGAAGCTCCCGACACCCCCGACTCCGAGAAGCAGAATCTTCGCACTTCTGAGCTTTTCGAAATCATCCCCCATCAGCATTCTGCATCGCTCGAATCTCACAGCCACCCCTTAAGCCGGTCTATATCTTCATGGCTCGTCAGGTCCAGCTGAATGGGGGTGATGGAGACGCAGTCGTTCTTTATCGCTTCGAAGTCGCAGAGCCGCTTTTCGTCGGGAATCCACTCCAGCGGGTGGAGCCCCAGCCAGTAGTACTCTTCGCCCCGCGGGTTTCGGTGCATGTGGGCATCGTTGCCGTAGAGGCGGTAGCCGGCTTTGGTAATCTCGTACCCTCTGCAATCTTTCGGCCGAATCGGCGGCACGTTGATGTTCAAAAAGCGCCGCTCGCCGAGAGGGAAACCCTCTTCGAGAATCTTTTTGCATACCCTGTATGCCGCATCTTTGGCCAGTTCAAAACCGAGCTCTTCGATCTCCTGGCACCGGCTTCTGCACACCTGGCTTATCGCCACACCGGGGATTCCCTGCAGCACCGCCTCCATAGCCGCCGCCGCGGTTCCGCTGTAGGTGATGTCTTCCCCCATGTTGGCCCCTTTGTTTATGCCGCTGACCACGAGGTCGGGCTGTCGCTCCTCATCGAAAAGTGCGTATTTACTCAGATATACGCAGTCTGTAGGTGTTCCGTCGTCGAGTTTGAAGAAGTCGTCGTCGATCTCCACGAAACGCAGGGGGCGCGTTAGTGTAAGGCTGTGGCCGCAAGCCGATTTTTCGAGAGTGGGAGCCACCACCGTCACATGGCCCAGGGGCCTCAAGGCTTCGACGAGGGCGTGAAGACCCTCGGACTCGAAGCCGTCGTCGTTGGTTACCAGTATTCTTTTCATTTCATCCTGTCCGGAAAAGTTTTGGTGTATTATAATACAATATCAAAAGCATGAGCCGAAGCCTCGGTTTTGAAGGATCGTTTTGAAACATATTCCGGTCGCCCTGTTGGGCGGTATTTTGTACTATGTAGACGAAGATGGGGCGCTCTGTTCGCTGCGGGAGGGCCGAAAGGTGGTGGAGTGTGAAGATCTCAAGGAGCCTGCGGCCATCTGCGCCGGTGTAGGCGGATGCGGAAACTACCGTATCTTCATAGCCGATGCCGCAGATATGGGGTTGAAGGTGTTCGACCCTCTCAATCGCCGCCTCGATCTGCTGGCTACCCTTCCGGGTGTGCCTACCGCAATCGCGAAAGAGGAGTGCAGGCTCGTCGTGGCCGTTGAGGCCGCCGTCGTCGAGTTCGATCTAAAAAGTCTCGAGATTACGGGGAGCTATCCTGTATGAAGCTGCTTGTAAGCGCCCTCGAGCCTTCGGCGAATCTGCATCTGACGTATCTGCTAAAAGAGCTCGAAGGTGTGGAGATTTGCGGAATTTTCGACCGAAAGCTCGGCGATCCCCTTTACGGGATGGACGAATTTTCGGTTATGGGTATCGTCGATGTGCTGATGAAATATCTAAAAGGAAGAGAGGCTGTCGCGGAGATGGCCTCGCTGGCCAGAGGGTGCGATAGAGTGCTGCTCATAGACGCCCCGGCATTCAATATTCCTCTGGCGAAAGAGATAAAGAGAAGATATCCCGAAAAAGAGATCGTCTACTATATTCTTCCCAAAGTCTGGGCCTGGAAGCGAAAGAGAGCCGCTTTGGTGGAGCGCTACTGCGACCGCCTGGCTTCGATATTCCCTTTCGAGTCGAAGTTTTACGAGAGGGCCGAATATGTAGGCAACCCGCTTCTGGATGAGATAGAGGTGCGGAGGAGGCCCTATGAAGGGTGCGAGACGGTAGCTTTTCTGCCGGGAAGCAGAAAGAGTGAAATCACGAGGCTCATGCCGGTTTTCAGGGAGACGGCGGCCGCACTGGAGGGTCGAAGAAGGCTGCTGGTTATCCCCTCTTTTATGGATGAAGATAAAATTTCCGAATGGTACGGCGATATAAGCGGCTTCGAAGTGCTGACAGATACGCACGAAGCGGTGGCTCAGAGCCACTTCGCCTTCGTATGCAGCGGAACGGCTACACTCGAGACGGCCCTCATAGGTACACCTTTCGTGCTCGTCTACAGGGCGCGCACACTGGACTATGCGATAGGGCGCTTTTTCGTGAAGCTGCCGCACGTCGGGCTGGCCAACATCATTATGGATTTCGAAGGCAAAGAGCCCCTGCACCCGGAAATCTTTCAAAACGATGTAAACAGTTCGAACCTCCTGTATCACTACGAGAGCATGGACAGGGCGGACTTCGGCAGAAGATCTCGACAGCTAAGAGAGATTTTAAAGCACGGCAGCGCCGCCGCGGTCGCAAAAATGATACAATAACCAAAAAAGTTCGGAGAGAATTTATGCAGAAAGAGCCGATGACCGAATACGGTTTCAAAAAACTCAGCGAAGAGTTGGAGTATCTTAAAACCGAGGCCCGTCCTGCCGTAGCCAAAGAGATAGAAAAAGCGCGTGAGCTGGGCGATCTGAAAGAGAACGCCGAGTATCATGCGGCCAAAGAGAAGCAGGGTTTGATGGAGGCGCGAATATCGGAGCTCGAAGATATATTGGGGCGTGCGCAGGTGGTCGACCCGTCCGTGCTGGAGCACAAACGCATAAGCTTCGGCTCGACCGTGACGCTTGTGGACCTCGACACCGACGAGGAGGTGACCTACACCATAGTCGGCGCCAGCGAAGCGAACCCGGACAAAGGGCTTATATCTTACCACTCGCCTCTGGCGCGCCAGCTTATAGGTAAAGAGCCCGGGGATGAAGTGCGCATGAAGCTTCCCGGAGGAGAGAAGGATTACGAGATAGAGCAGGTCTGTTACAAAGAGATCTGTTTCGGGGTTTGAGCATGATACCCGTAGCCGTCATAGGCGCCAGCGGTTATACCGGTCTGGAGCTGATCAAGATTCTGTTGCAGCACCCCGAGTTCGATCTCGTTTATGTAGCTGCGAGCGAAGGGGGGACCCGCACCGACGAGCTGCACCCGTCGCTGGCGAAACTCTTCTCCGCTCCGGTAGAGAAGGCCGATGCCGCCGAAGTCGCTTCGAAGGCCCGGCTCGCCTTTTTGGCGCTTCCCCACAAGACCGCCATGAGCTTCGCTTCGGAGCTTCTCGCCCGCGGGGTCAAGGTGGTGGATCTCTCCGCGGACTACCGCCTGAAGCAGGAGACATACGAAGAGTACTACTGCCCGCACGAAGATGAAGTGAATCTTCCGGAAGCTGTCTACGGGCTTCCCGAGTTTTACCGCGAAAAGATAAAAAATAGCCGCCTTGTAGCCAACCCCGGATGCTACCCTACCGCTTCTCTTCTGGGCCTTTTGCCCTTCATCCCCCACATGAAAGAGGGGTCACCTATATATATAGACGCAAAGAGCGGAGTTAGCGGAGCCGGAAAAAAGCTTTCGGAATCTACACACTACGTGAACATAAACGAGAACATTTTCGCCTACAATCCCATCAAGCACCGTCATGCGCCGGAGATCGCGGAGAAGATCGACGATCTTTTCGTCATGCAGGCGGATGTAAATTTCGTTCCGCACCTGATTCCGGTAACGAGGGGGATGCTCTGCAGCGTATATATGCGGCTTGAAAACGAGATAGACCCGACGGAGGTTCTGCGCGATATCTACAAAGATGAACCGTTCGTGCGCATCAGAACCGAACCGGTCGACATAAAATCTGTAGCCGGTACGAACTTCTGCGACATTTACGCGGTTAGAAACGGAGATTCGCTCTTTATCTCTTCGGCCATAGACAACCTTTTGAGAGGGGCGAGTTCGCAGGCGGTCGTGAATGCGAACATTCTCTGCGGACTCGACGAGGGGCTCGGGATTCCGGTTTTCGCTTGTGTGCCTTAGTTGGGATATGGGATTTGGGTTTTAGGTTTTAGGTTTTAGGTTTTAGGTTTTAGGTTTTAGGTTTTAGGTTTTAGGTTTTGGGTTTTGGGTTTTGGGTTTTGGGGGGTTGGTGTTGGAGATCTCTTTGAAAGACGGGGCTTGGTTTATTGCCGACTCTCACTATGCCCACTACAATACCGCTCTTTACGACTTTCTCTCCGCGCTCGACCCGGCCGATCTTCCTCCTCAGCTCTTCCTTATGGGCGATATTTTCGACCTTCTTTTCGGATATGCACAAAATTCGATTCAACCAAACAGAAAAATGGTCGATCTTTTAAAACAGATTGCCAGGCAATGCGAGGTGATCTATCTTGAGGGCAACCACGATTTCGGTCTCGAACCGCTCTTTGGAGGGGATATTCGGACGGTTCCGCGTTCGCGTCAGCCGGTCACGGCGCTCTGCGGCGGAGGGCGAATGGCTCTTCATCACGGAGACCTGCTTCAAGGAGCCGGATACGAGATATATACGGCGCTGATTCGCAACCGTTATATGGACCGCACGCTGAATCTTATCGACACCGCCTCTAACGGCGCCGTCATAAGATGGCTCGAGCGGTACAACCGGAACAAGAAACCCTGTTACAAGATAGATGATTTTGAAAAGCGAATGCAGAGTCGACTGGATATTCTAAAGAAGAGATACAGCTTCGATATTTGGATCGAAGGGCATTTTCACCAGAATGTCCGTTTCGACTACGACGGCACGAGCTACTTCAATCTTCCCTCGTTCGCCTGTGCCGAAACATACATCGTCACCCGCCTGATCGGAGACTCGGTTGAGTTCGAAGAGAGGGCGGTGACCCAAAAGGCGCAATATGGGATCAAAAGGCGACATACTTCAAGTAGGTACAAATGAGCTTGAGCTGGTCGATTTCCGTATCTTCAAAGAGGAGAACGGCAAGGTATACGAGGGTATATACGGGATAAACGTCTCTAAGGTCAGGGAGATCATCAAATATCCGAAACTTACCGAGCTTCCGGGGGTGCCTGAGTTTATCGAGGGGATCTTCGATCTTAGGGGTGTGGTCATTCCCGTGGTCGATCTGGCAAAGTGGATGGGTATCACCCCTCCGCAGAACCAGGAGATTCACCCCCGTGTCATCATAGCCGAATTCAACAACATCCTTATAGGTTTCGTCGTCCACGAAGCGAAGAGGATTCGGCGAATCAGCTGGGCGGATATAGAGCCGGCCTCTTTCTCATCGGGGGAGGGGGTTTTGGACAAAAGCAAGATTACAGGCGTAACGAGGATAGAGAACGACGAGGTTCTGCTGATTCTCGATCTCGAGAGTGTGGTCGAAGAGCTGGGGTTTTATCAGCCCGATGTCGAGTCGGATGTGAATATAGACAAGTTCAGCGGTACGGCGATGGTGCTCGACGACAGCCTGACGGCCAGAAAGATAGTAAAAGAGGCTCTGCACAAGATGGGTTTTTCGGTCGTGGAGGCGAAAGACGGGGAAGAGGGGCTCGAAAAGCTCGACGAGCTGTATGAACATTACGGTGAGAGAGTGACCGATGAGTTGAAGATCATTGTATCGGATGTAGAGATGCCAAGGATGGACGGGTTTCATTTCGCGGCAAAAGTGAAGGAGGATCCCCGTTTCGAAGAGATTCCGATCGTCTTCAACTCCTCCATCAGCGACCACTTCAGTGAGGAGCGCGGCAAAGAGGCCGGCGGAGAGGGGTATATGGTCAAATTCGACGCCAACGTCTTTTTCGCCGAGATCTCCAAAATCGTGCGATCACATATCAAGACGGCTTCATAAAGGATTATATTATGGATGAATTTCAGGAAATATTGGAAGACTTTCTGGTAGAAGCTTTCGAGATGATCGAACAGCTCGACAACGATCTGATAGAGCTCGAGAACAGCCCTAACGACCTGGATCTGCTAAACCGCATATTCCGTGTAGCACATACGATCAAAGGCTCGAGCTCGTTTCTGAACTTCGATGTGCTGACCCATCTGACCCACCATATGGAGGATGTGCTCAACAAAGCCAGGAGAGGCGAGCTGAGCATTACGCCGGAGATCATGGATGTGGTTCTCGAGTCGACCGACAAGATGAAAGCGCTCCTGGAGCATATCAAGGAGACCGGCAGCGACGAGGGGGCGATAGATGTGGCGCCGACCGTCAAGCGTCTCGAGGCGATATTCGGCGCAGAAGAGGCACCCGAAGAGGAGGGCCCGCAGGCTGCGGAACCGGAACCCGAACCTGAACCCGAAGAGAAGGAGCTCTCCGAGATGAGCGAGGAGGAGGTCGAGGCCGAGATAGAGCGCCTTCTGGCCCAAAGACAGGAGGAGGACCGCAAACGCAGGGAGGCGAAAAAAGCGGCCGAAGCGGCAGGTGCCGAAGTCGAACAGAGCGAGGAGAAGGAGCTCTCCGAGATGAGCGAGGAGGAGGTCGAGGCCGAGATAGAGCGCCTTCTGGCCCAGAGACAGGAGGAGGACCGCAGGCGCAGGGAGGCGAAAAGGGCCGAACAGGAGAAGAAGGCTGCGAAAACTGCCGAAAAAGTGCAGGAGAGCGGCGCGCCGAAACCGCAGAAAAAGGCGGAGCCCAAACCCGCCCCCAAAGAGCGCAAGACGACGGTGGAGCAGACGATCCGCGTAGATGTGAAGCGGCTTGACGATCTGATGAACCTGATAGGCGAGCTCGTGCTCGGCAAGAACCGTCTGCTCAAAATATACGACGATGTCGAGGAGCGCTACGAGGGCGAACAGTTCCTCGAAGAGCTCAACCAGGTCGTCTCTTCGGTCTCTCTGGTTACTACCGACCTGCAGATTGCCGTGATGAAGACGCGAATGCTGCCGATAGGCAAAGTCTTCAACAAATTCCCGCGAATGGTGCGCGACCTTTCGAGGGAGCTGCACAAGGAGATCGAACTCGTTATCAGCGGTGAAGAGACTGAGCTCGACAAATCGATCGTAGAGGAGATAGGCGACCCGCTCGTACACATAATACGAAACTCGTGCGACCACGGTATCGAACTGCCGGAAGAGCGCGTGGCGAAAGGGAAACCCGCCAAGGGGACCGTACAGCTTAAAGCCTACAACGAAGGCAACCATATCATCATAGAGATCGTTGACGACGGCAAAGGGCTCGATCCCGATATGCTGAAGATGAAGGCGGTGGAGAAGGGGCTCATAAGCGAAAAAGAGGCCGATCAGATGAGCGACAAAGAGGCCTATATGCTCATCTTCAAACCGGGCTTCTCTACCGCGGCGCAGGTGACGAACGTATCGGGACGCGGTGTAGGCATGGATGTCGTAAGAAGCAACATAGAGAAGCTAAACGGCATCATAGAGATCGATTCGGAGGTCGGAAAGGGAACGACTCTGAAACTCAAGATTCCGTTGACCCTGGCGATTATCCAGTCGCTTCTTGTGAGCGTTCAGGAGGAGTACTACGCCATTCCGCTCGCATCGGTCCTCGAGACCGTCAGAATCACGCCCGACGAGATACAGAGCGTGGAGGGCCGAAGCGTCCTGAGGCTGCGTGACGAAGTGCTCTCCCTGGTACATCTTGCGGATCTCTTCGACGTAGAGAGGGTTTTCAGCATGGGAGAGCACGCCTATGTGGTCATCATCGGCATAGCCGAGACCAAAATAGGCCTCATTGTGGACTCGCTGATAGGCCAGGAGGAGGTCGTCATAAAATCTCTTGGAGAGTATCTCAAAGGGATAGAGGGGATCGCGGGAGCTACGATAAGGGGCGACGGAAGAGTCACTCTTATTGTGGATGTGGGTGCGCTTATGGATATGGCCAAAAGCGTGAAGAGCTCCATGCAGAACCTCGAAGACAACCTGCAAAAAGGAGAGAAGAGTTCTCCCGAAGACTACAATATTCTGGTGGTAGACGACAGCAAAACCGACAGAAGCATTATGAAAAGAGCGCTCGAACCCCTCGGTGTGACCATCACTGAGGCTACAAACGGAGTAGAGGCTCTAAACCTGATGAAAGATGGCAGCAAGAGCTTCGACGCGGCTCTTATAGACATAGAGATGCCGCGAATGGACGGCTACACTCTCGCGGCCGAGATAAGGAAATTCAACAAGTTCAAGATGGTGCCGCTCATTGCCGTGACGAGCCGAACCAGCAGGAGCGACAGGATGCGCGGGGTGGAGGTGGGGATGACCGAGTATATAACCAAGCCCTACACCCCTGAGTATCTGATGAATGTGGTGGCAAGAAACATAAACCTCAATGTACCGGAGTATACGTCATGAACAATCAGTTAGAACAGGTTCTTAAAAAGCAGCAGGAGCAGCAGAAGGTTCCGAGCGAAGGTGAGATAGAGAAGGTCGTTCAACTCGTAGGGTTCATGGTGGGCGAAGAGGAGTTCGCGGTGCCGATTCTGGGTATCCAGGAGATCATAAAGCCCATCGAGTATACGAGAACGCCGAAGACACCGCCCTATGTCCTGGGGGTTTTCAACCTAAGAGGAAGTGTCCTGCCGCTAATAGATTTGAGGATGAAGTTCGGTCTGTCGAGATCGAAAGAGAACGAAGATACGCGATATATGGTTATAAAACACAACGACGAGGTGGCGGGATTCGTCATAGACAGGCTTACGCAGGCGACGCGGATAAAGGAGAGCGCCATCGATCCGGCACCGGAGACGCTGAACGACGATCAAAACTTCATATACGGTGTCGGAAAGCAGAAAGAGAAGCTCATATCGATACTGAATGTAGAGGCGCTTTTGAAGCGCGACTTCTAAGCCTCGGGCCTCAGCCGAGCAGACTCTTGGCCAGGCTGAAGCGGTTCGCCGTCATCAGGTGGATTTTCGGATGGATCTCTTTGACGGTCTCGAAGATCTCGCGGCTTAGGGCCAGACCCCTTTTCTCCTCCTCTCTCTCCCCCTTTTTATGCGCTTCGTAGAGTGTGTCTATCCACTCTTTCGGTACATGGATACCCGGAA
The DNA here is from genome assembly GCA_015494675.1 of Hydrogenimonas sp. Next base: position 14,303 of record WGAW01000130.1, read on the forward strand.
CGTGAGAGGCCAGAAACTGCGCCGTTTTCAGTCTGGTAATAGGGAAGAGTCCAAGAATGAGCACCCCGTTTCTGTTGCCGCTTTGTACCTTCGCCTCCTCGAAAAGCTCGAGCAGTGTAAGCGCGTTGCGTTCGTCGAATACCGGCTGCGTGATTATGCCAAGAGCCCCGTGGCTCAGCTTTTTGGTGAATTTTTTTAGAAGCGTTTTGGGGTTTTTCGCAAAGGCGTTGCTTACGGCGAAAGGGTATATCGGCCGCGGTTTGATACCGAATTCGCGCCCCGCGTAGTCTATGCCGGCGTTGAAACATTTGATGATATCCAGAAGCATCGAGCTGTCGCTTTCAAAGACTCCTTTTGCCGCAGGCTGGTCGCTTATTTTTGCCGGATCTCCGGTTAGAGCCAGAATGGCGCGCACGTCTATTTCGTTGGCTCCCAGCAGGTCCGACTGCAGCGCGATTTTGTTGCGGTCTCTCATGCTCATTGTCGCCAAAACCGGCTTTTTGAAGCGCTCCTGCAGCCGCATGGCGGCTATTATGGAGCTGTACTTGAGCTTCGCCAGAGGATTGTCCGTAGTGCTGAAGCCGTCGACACGCTCCGGGAGGCCAAGCTCCTCTATCTTATCTATTACCGGTGTGAACGAGGCGTCGTGTTTCGGGGTGGTTTCGAGCGTGATATAAGCCGTTTTGGGGTCTTGAAGTTTTTTTATAAGCTGTTCGAACATTTTATTCCGTTATCTATATGTTATTTTGATTTGGATATTATATCACTTGTTTTAGGCGGCGGCCATATGCGGCACCGCTCTTACGGCATTTAAGGAGATGATATTTCATGAAACTTGCGGTATTCGATTTCGACTCCACACTAATGGACGGCGAGACGATCGACTTTCTTGCCGAGCCCCTCGGGCTGAAGGAGAAGGTTGCGGTAATAACGGAGCGGGCTATGCGGGGAGAGCTCGACTTTTTCGAAAGCCTGACTACCAGAGTTCAGCTTCTGGAGGGTCTCGAGACAGAAACCGTCGACTCCATTTGCCGCAACCTTCCGTTTATGCCCGGCGCCAAAGAGACGATAGAGGAGCTTAAAAAGAGGGGCTACAGGGTCGTCGTTTTCAGCGGCGGTTTCAGAAACGCCACCTCGCACGCCAGGGAGGTTTTGGGATTCGATGCCGATTTTTCCAACGTTCTGCACTCAAGAGACGGCCGTCTTACGGGACTTGTGGGTGGAGATATGATGTTCGATTTTTCGAAAGGGGATATGCTCGTGAGGCTTCAGCGGCTCCTCGGAATCGGTCCCGAAGATACGCTCGTCGTGGGCGACGGTGCCAACGACCGCAGCATGTTCGAGCACGCGAAGACGAAGATAGCCTTTTGTGCGAAAGAGATTTTGAAAAAAGAGGCGAATGTCGTAATAGATGAAAAAGATCTCACCCAGATACTGATGCATGCCTCTTAGTCTCTCTTCGGTTTTCGATTCTGTAAAGCGGTATAAAAGGGAGCTCGTAGCCGGCAATCTGGTGGCACTTCTTGCGGCGCTCGTAAGCGTGCCGACGCCGCTTCTGATACCGATACTTGTAGATGAGGTTCTGCTGAAAAAGAGCCACACCGTAACAGGCTGGATAGATGCCCATATTATGCCGATGCAGACTCTCGGCTACGTTTTGACGATTCTTTTGGCCACCGTGATTTTGCGCATAGCATACACGGGGCTGAGCATCGTGCAGACAAAGATATTTATGCAGATATCCAAAGATGTCACATACAAGATCCGCACCGATGCGCTGGAACACCTGAAGCGCATATCGATGAAGGCGTACGAGACTTCACGCTCCGGCGCCATAGCCTCCAAGCTCGTTACCGATGTCGAGACGGTGGATTCGTTTATAGCGTCGACGGTCAGCAGGCTTATCATCTCCGTCTTGTCGCTTGTCGGGATTGCCGTTGTGCTGCTCTGGATCCACTGGGGGCTTGCCCTTTTTATCATAGTTTTGAATCCGCTGGTCATAACGTTTACCACGAAACTTGCCCGAAAGGTTTCGAAACTCAAAAAAGAGGAGAACAGGGCGATCGAAGCGTTTCAGTCGGCTCTTACCGAGACACTCGACCTCTTCGGGCAGATACGGGCGTCGAATCAGGAGGAGAGGTTCTTCTCCCTGCTCAAAGGGCGCGCCCGTGATGTAAAGGTGCGCAGTACGGAGTTTGGATGGAAGAGCGACGCCGCGAGTCGCGTATCGTACCTGACTTTTCTGGCCGGCTACGAAGTCTTCAGAGCCGCAAGCATACTGGCCGTGGCCTTTTCCGATCTTAGTATAGGTATGATGCTGGCTGTTTTCGGCTACCTATGGTACATGGTGACGCCGGTGCAGGATATTTTGGGGATCCAGTACGCACTGCACAACGCAAGGGCGGCGATCGATCGCATTAACGAAGTTATGAGCATGCCCAAAGAGCCGCACTACCCGCACTTGAAAAACCCGTTTGAAGCCGAGAGGGTCGGGGTGCGGCTTCAGGGTGTCAGTTTCGGCTACTCCGCCGACTCTTTGGTGCTCAAAGATCTGAACTTCAGGGCAGAACCTTCCCAAAGAGTTGCGCTGGTAGGAGCCAGCGGTTCCGGAAAAACGACTCTGGCACAGCTGATAGTCGGCTTCTACCCGGTGGAGAAGGGGAGTCTCTTTTTCAACGATGTAGATGTAAAAGAGATAGGACTCGATGTCGTCAGGGAGCATGTAAACCTCGTGCTCCAAAGCCCCAAACTCTTTCACGATACGATAAGATTCAACATCACCCTCGGAAAAGATATCGACGACGGCAGAATCTGGGAGGCGCTGGAGATGGCGCAGATGAGAGAGGTGGTGTCGCGTTTTGAAAAGGGGCTCGATACGGTTGTGGGCCGTGAGGGAATCAAACTCTCGGGAGGCCAGCGCCAGCGGATCGCGATAGCCAGGATGATCACGGCCGATCCCAAGATCGCGATTCTGGACGAGTCGACCTCGGCCCTGGATGTGCATACGGAAGCGCACCTCTACGAAGCGCTCGAACCCTTTTTCGCTTCGCGCACCACTATCATGATAGCGCACAGGCTCAGCACGATCCGCAAAGCAGACTATATATACGTTCTTGAAAACGGCCGCATCGTCGAAGAGGGAACGCACGAAGAGCTGCTTGAAAAGGAGGGGGTCTATATGGGATACATTAAACAGTCGGAGGGTTGTCATGGAGTGGTTTGATGCCGTAATTTTGGGTATTGTCGAAGGTGTCACCGAGTTTTTGCCCGTCTCTTCCACGGGGCACCTGATTTTAGCTTCGAAACTGATGGGGATAGAACAGACCGATATACACAAGACTTTCGAGGTCGTCATACAGCTTGGATCGATACTTGCGGTTATCTTCGCTTTTAGAGAGAAGATCTTTACCAATCTCGAGCTCTGGAAGAGGCTCATTGTCGGATTTGTTCCCACAGCCGTACTCGGCTTCACCCTCTACAAGACGATAAAGTCGCTTTTCGCTCCGGAGACGGTGGCGTATATGCTCATTGCCGGCGGTATCGCTTTTATAGTCATCGAGCTTTTTTACAAAGAGAAGGAGCATCATGTGGCCCATGTGGAGGATGTGAGCTACAAACAGGCCTTCATGATCGGACTTTTCCAGTCTCTTGCCATGGTTCCGGGTACTTCGCGCTCGGGGGCTACGATAATAGGGGGGCTGCTCATAGGCCTCAAGCGCAAGACGGCCACGGAGTTCAGCTTTCTTCTGGCAGTGCCCACGATGCTTGCGGCCACAGCCTACGACATACTGAAAAACTACCGCCACTTCGCACTCGATGACGTGCAGTCGCTGGCCATAGGTTTCGTTACGGCATTCATAGTGGCACTGATGATCATACGCTGGTTTCTTTCGTTCGTTAAAAAACATACTTTCATTCCTTTCGGAATTTATCGTATAATTGTGGGAATAATATTTTTGGCGGTTGTATTATGAGCGGATATTTCGACATGGCGGCACAGCTTTACAGCGACGGCGACAAGGGTTCGGCTTTCAACGCCTTTTTGGAGCTCGCTCTCGATGGAGATGTGAGGGCCCAGGCGATGGTCGGCTACATGCTTGAAAACGGTGAGGGGACCGAACGGAACATTCCCGAAGCTATCGGCTGGTACGAGCGTGCGGCCGCGGCGGGAAGCGATGTGGCCGACTTCAACCTCGGTCACCTTTTTAGAAGCGGAAAAGCGGGTGCGGTAGACGAAGGGCGCGCTTTCAACCACTTCATGAAAGCGGCGAGGGCCGGAAACGTGCATGCGATGTTCGAAACGGCCCAGATGCTGGAACACGGAGCCGGGGTCGCAAAGAGTCCCGAGCGGGCCGCCGTATGGTACGAGTCGGCCGCAAGATACGGCCATACCGAGGCGCAAAACTGCATAGGAGCAATGTACCAGGAGGGGCACGGTGTACCGCGCGATTACGAAAAGGCGAAAGAGTGGTACGAAAAGGCGGCCGAACGGAACCATCCGCGTGCCATGTACAACCTCGGTATGCTCTACGACAAGGGATTCGGCGTCGAAATAGACCGTGAAAAGGCGCTGGAGTGGTGCCGTAAAGCGGCACACGCCGGCCACGAAAAGGCAAAAGGTATTATACGAAGACTACAGGAAGAGGGGAAGATAATCTTTTGAGAAAACTGCTTCTTTTTCTGGCCGTTTTGGGTGTAGCTTACTGGGGGTATATCAACTTTTTCATCGAAAAGGAGCTCCAGGCCGTACCTGTGGAGAGGGTAGTCGGCGAGCCTTCCGCCGATCCGGTCGTAGAAGGGGTGGAGGCCAGGCTCTACCTAAACTCCCTGCGTCAGAAGGCGGGGCTGCCGTCGTTCTATAGAAACGAGTCGCTCGAAAAGGCGGCGGCTTCACACGCATCGTACCTGGCCAAAAACCGTGCGGACGGACACTACCAGACCATGGAACTTCCCGGCTTCAGCGGGAAGACCCCTGCAGATAGGGCCGTAAAAGCAGGCTATCCTTCAAGAATGGTAAAAGAGAACCTCTCGAGCGGAAACATCGACTTCAAAGACTCCGTAGACGGCCTCTTTTCGGCCATATACCACCGTTTCGGATTTTTGGATCCCGTGATGGACGAGATAGGCATAGCGTATGCCGAAGATATTTCGGGCAGGAGAATCTACGTATACGACATGGGCAACTACAGTGTGGCGGGACTATGCAGTGAAGAGGAGCGCCTTACGAAAGGGAGGTATATTACCGGTATCTGTGCGCAGGTAGATAAGAAGATTCCTTCAAGCAGATTCGAAAAAGTGCTCGATACGAACCGGAAGCAGTCCAAAGATATCATATTGTGGCCGTATGACGGACAGGATGATGTTCCACCCGCCTTTTTCGAAGAGATCCCCGACCCTCTGCCGGGTTACTCCGTAAGCGGCTACCCGATAAGCATCGTCTTCAACGACCTCTACTTCAAGCGTGTGAAGGTCGTCTCGTTCAGACTCTACAGCGAAAGAAGCGGCGAGGAGGTTCCAGTGCGCCTGATGGATAGCGGAAGCGATCCGAACCTTCTTCTAAAAGAGAACCAGTTTGCCATATTTCCGCTCGAGAGACTCGATTACGATACGAACTACACGGCCGTCGTCAACTTTACTGCCGGCCCCAAAAGTTTCGAGAGGGAGTGGCACTTCAGGACGCGAAGTTTCGATGCAGATATTCTGAAGGTGGCTTCGGAGAGCGCGGAGTTCAAAATAGAGGCCGGCAAAAGCTATGTCCTCTACCTGCAGCCGCACGGCCCCAACGACCTTTTGAAAGATGTGGTTCATCCGCAGGGTACGGTGGTGGAGAGGATAGATGCGAACACCTTCATGCTCAAAGTCGCCGAAGGTATGAGCGGTCCGGTCGTCATAAAGGCAGGCGAAAGGAGAGTCAGGCTCGATATTTCAGGTAGTCCGGATCAGTAGATGGCGCGATAGTATGTCGTTCGCCCCTTATGCACCTTTTCGAAACCTTCGGGGGTAAACGAGACATCGGCGTGGCCGAGAAAGAGCACTCCACCCGGTTTCAGGACGCTTCGCAACCGGGAGACGGCCTCTCTCTTCTGCTCATCCGTGAAGTAGATCATCATATTTCTTGAAAAAACGGCGTCGAATTTTCCCAAAAGGGTGAACTCACGGTCGAAGATATTCTTATATACAAAGCTGGCATATCTTTTAAAGAGTCTATCTATACAGTACTCTTCGCCACTTCTGAAAAAACAGCTCTCTTTTACGGAATCGGGAAGCTGGGATACGGAGCGCTGCGAGTAGCATCCCCTCTCCGCGGCGGCGAGCGAGTCTGTGTTTATATCGATGCCCGTAATATGCAAAGAGGGAGGAATCGAGGCGTTTTCGTGCAGGTAGAGTAGTATCGAATAGACCTCTTCACCGCTCGAGCATGGAGCCGAGAGTATCGAAGAGCAGCGGTTGGAGCGGATATGTTCGGCGACGGCTTCGATCTGGTCGAGTTCGCGATAGAAGTAGGTTTCACCGACGGTCAGTGCGTTTATAAGCGATCTTTTTGTCCGTTCCGAATCTCTATATTTTGCAAACAGCTCTCTGAATGAGTTGAATCCGTTTTTTATCGCGAAGCGCTCCAGCTTGCGAACGGTGATCGCCTCCTGTCTGCGATAGTCGAGTCCGTACTCCCCTTTTATCTCTTTTAGCAACTCTTTCGCATCGCTAACGTCGAAGCTTTGACGTATTGGTGCAGGGCCGCCGCTTCGCTCATGCGGACCGGTTTTGTCTCTTTTGAACCACGAAAACATCAGACTTCTCTCCTTATGTACTCCACGATATCCCATATCGGTGCGATTTTTTGAGCCGCACCCAGCTCCGCGGCCGCTTTCGGCATTCCGTAAACCGGGGATGTGGACTCGTCCTGTACGACCGTTTTGTGCCCCCTCTCCTTCAGTTTCAGAAGACCGCGGGCGCCGTCCGAACCTATACCGCTGAGCACAAAAGCGCAGATACGAACCTTTTCGAGATCCGCGGCGGAGAGAAAAAGGGTATCTATGGTCGGGTGGTAAAAACCATCTTCGCAATCAACCGTCTCAAGATAAATCTCCCTGCCGCTTTTGTGTAGTACGGCGGTATCGCTTAGAATATATATCGCGCCTTTTTCGAGGCTGACTCTGCCCTCCGCAAATAGGGAGGGCGGAGCGCTTATACGGCCTAGCCTGCCGGCAAACGAAGCGAGAGATATTTTGTCCATATGTTGTGCAACGACAACGGCGGCATCGATTTTGCGCGGCAGTGAGGAGGCGATGGACTCTATGAGCCCCGGCCCCCCTGTGGATGCGCCGATCAGTATCAGTTTTTCAGGTATTGGGTTATTCAAATTTTCTTCCTGCATTAATATGTAGATCGGCTCTTTTTTTAAAAATGAAATGAAAATAGAATTTTTTCATGGTACATTTATATTGTTTAACGAAAATACCCAAAAAAGGAGTTTTCAATGGCAACAGAGATCAAGAAGTACCATATCCTCTTCTACGGAAGTCCGAAGGGGTACCAGACAAACAGGGCCCAGATAGCCCTATACGACGCCAAAAGCAGGGTCAAAGCCTATATCCGCTTCAACGATCCGGGTATGTTTTTCGAAAACGACTACGAGAGCAACGGCATTATCCATATGCACCTGCCCAGTGCCATGTTCGAAAACGTGCTCGATGTTCTTAGAAACGAGAAGCCGGTCTACATCTATTTTGCGCAAAACCGCGGTTTTCTCTCTACATCGGCGGAGCCCGTAGGCGAAGGGGAGTAGCCCGGCCCGGGCGCGTCCTGAGGCGGGGCGCTTCCTCTTTTAGGTCTTAAAGAGCTCAAGCCTGTGGCTCAGCTCTTCGGTCAGTCTGCTCAGGTGCTCGGCCGCTCCCGCGATCTCTTCGACGCTTCTTGCGTTGTGTGTAGAAATTTCGGTTATGTTTTTCATGTTTTCGATTACATCTTTCATCTCCCGGGCTATCTCGTTAGAGCTTCTGGCAGACTCTCTGCTAACCTGAGCCGCCTCCTTCAGTACACCGTTGACGCTCGCTATCTCCTCTTCTACCTCCGTAACCTGCGTGACCGCCGCTTCGAAATCTTTCGCGTTAGCCTGCATTTCGCCGCTTATGTCGTTGATCGACTGAATCACCAGGTTTATCGTGGCGGTGATTTCGGAGAGGCTCTTTTGCGTACGCTCCGCAAGCTTCCTTACCTCGTCGGCGACCACGGCGAAACCTCTGCCGTGTTCTCCGGCACGTGCCGCCTCTATAGCGGCGTTTAGTGCCAGCAGGTTTGTCTGATCGGCTATGTCGCTTATGATATCCAGCACCTCTTTGACGCCGTTCGCCTCCTCCTGAAGGTGTATTATGTTTTGTGCAAGGTCGGACTCTTTTGCGCCTGTATGGTTGATCGTATCGAGAAGGTTGCCTATGCTTCTGTTGGCCCGTTCGAGAGTCTGCGCCGCCTCGAGAACGTTCTTTTCGCTGGCGTTTACCGTGCTTACCGCCTCTTGAAGCGCTTCGAACACCTCCTCCCCTGTCTTCGACGTATCCGCCACGAGGGCCGCTTCATCTTCGGCCCTTCGGCCGATTTCAAGTGCCGTCGCAGAGAGTTCTGCCGCGACCGACGAGTTTTCGCTCCCGTTAGATTTCGCTTCGGCCACCGTCGTGTGCACCTTGTCGATGAAGAGGTTTATCTTTTGCGCGAGTGTTCCGATTTCGTTCTTCCCGATTACGGGTATTCTTTTTGTCAGGTCTCCGTCGCTGCCGGCGAGATCTTCGGCCGCATCCTGAATCGTGCGGAGGTTTTTGGTGATAAAGCCCGATACGTATAGTGCCATAACGACCGCCAGGACGATTGCGGCCGCACCGGCGAAGATGAGGATTGTCTCGAACTGCGAAACCTCGTTATGGCTGTTTTCGAGTGCGCTCTTTTGTAGCGCGGCGATCTTTTTATCTATATTCTCAAGATGCTCGATGATCTCTTTTTGAAGCTCTTGGGACCTCTTCAGCGCATCTTCACCCCGCGTCTTTACGACAGAGTCGTATCTTCCGATAAGCTCTTTTATCTTCCGAAGAAGCCTCTTTGTATCTTCCTCTTCTATTTCCGATGCAACTCTTTTTAATGTAGTATCCAGGACCTTTTTGGCCTCGTTGTAGCTATCGAGGCTTTTAGGATCACCGCTTTCAATATATATGTTGGCCAATGAGACGCTTTTTAGCATACGCTTTTGCGTATCTGCAATATCATTTAAAACTCTGTCGAACTTCTTTATCCGGGAGATGCTCTTTTCGGAAGTGGAGATCGCTTTGACAGCCAGGGCCACGTTGAGCGCAAGCAGCGCTACCATTGCCGCGAACGAAACGAGAAGGATCTTTCTCATACTCATGTTGTTCATCTTTCCGCCTTTAGAAACAGTTTTTCGATGCTTTTAAAAGCTTTTAAATCAAGTCTGTTCGGATTTTCTGCAGATAGAGCGCAAAAGGAGCCGAATAGCATTTTGCATTGTAAAAAAAAGAGAGTGTCAAATTGGGGTCAAAATCTAAAAAATAAGACGATATCCGATACCGAACCGGTTCTCCAGCAGCTCGGCGGGGAGTTTTTTTCTAAAACGTTTTATCAGCGATTTTAGCGCATCTGTACTCATATCTTTGTCGTAGTTTATATAAAAAAGTTCACTGATTCTTTGCACGGATAGATACTCTGCGGGGTTTTGTACCAGCAGTGACACAAACAGTTTCTCGTTTCTGCTGAGCCCGAGTTTGCGCCCCTTATAGGTAAGGGTGAGCGCTTTTTTGTCGAATATAAAGGAGTCGGCCATTTTCAAAAGAGGGGGGTTCAGCTTCCGTAGTTGGGAAGAGGCGGTGTTTAGGGCCTCCATCAGGGCACTGCGGCGTATGGGCTTTATCAGGTATTTTGTGATGTTCAGCTCGGTGGCTTTGAGCAGCCTCTCTTTGTCGCTGTAGGCCGTCATCATGATCACTCTCGTCTTGTCGTCCTCTTTTCTGATCTTCTCCACCAGGCTTAGTCCGTCGATTTTCGGCAGCAAGATGTCGCTTAGGACGATATCGGGCCTCTCTTCGCGGTATAGCCGCAGCGCCTGTGCACCGTCGGCGGCCTCATAGACCTTTTTGAAGAGGTTTGAAAGAAACGATGCGTAGGATCTTCTTATATTCTCTTCATCTTCAGCGTAGAGGATCGTATACTCTTTAAACGTTTTCATGATGCTCCTTTGAACGAGAGTCTGAAGGTGGTGACGAGAGGATCGATAAGCTCCAGCCTCCCCTGCATTCTGTTTTCGACGATCATTTTCGCCATATAGAGGCCGATTCCGCGCCCTCTCTCTTTGAATTTCGTCGTGAAATAGGGGTCGAACATCTGCTGAACGGTCTCTGCGGGTACTCCACCCGCGTTGTCGCGGATGAATAGTTCGTAAAGTACGCTCCCTTTTAGGCTGGATGTGCGGGAGACTATCTCTATCTTCGCAGGGGCCGTTTCGCTCTTTTGAAGCGCATCAACCGCATTGTTCAAAATAACCAGAAGCACATGGACGAACTCCTTTTTCGAGCCTACTATTTTACAGCTATCGTCTATCTTTGTCTCTACCTTTATGGAGTGTTTCTCCAGCCTGGAGCCGATGAGCGAAAGGGCGCTCTCTACGCTCTGCACCGGATCGAAGAGCTCCATCGTTTCGGATGGGGTCATGAACTCCTGAAAGCTCTCTATCGTCTCTCCCATGAAAGATGTGAGGTTCTCGAATCTTTCGAAGTATCGTTCGAATCTATCCCCGCCGAGCTCGTTTCGGGAAAAGTCGCTCTCCATATCGAGCAAAAGTGCATTTATCTCGGCGAGCGGCTGCTTCCACTGGTGGGCTATGTTGCTCAGCAACTGGCCCATCTGTGCGAGACGAGACTGGTGTGAGAGCATCGCTTCGCTCTCTCTCATCCTCTCTTGAAGTCGGCGGCAGTCAACTTTTTTTGGGGCCGAATCTTCAAGCGGCCTGCACCGGCCGTAAAACCCGGCGATGTTCTTGTCGGCATCGAATAGGATGAACCTTTTGACGCCAAGATAGATGATCTTTCCCTCTCTGTCCGAAATCTCTACAACGATCTCGTTTGAAAGCGGAATTTCAGGGGCCGAAAACGGAGCGGTCTCTCCCAGGAGCTCTTCGGGGCGGTATCCGAGAAGGTTTGTGACGCTTCCGTTGATATAGAGCAGCTTTCCGTAGCCGTCGCTCTGCCACAAAATGTCGTCGGCGATTTCCGCGAGCCGCATATAATCTATTTTCACGTCTACCTACCCGATTTATGCTTTTCTCAAATTGTCGAAAGTATCTGTACCGATATAATCGGCTAAAAAGAGCTTTTATGCAAGTCGGTGGATTACGGGCCACAAGAGGGCGAAGTAGAGCAGGAAAAAGAGTGAGCTTGCAAATACCAAAGCGGCGGTATCTTTGGGCAGACAGTTAAAGAGGGCGGCGAAGTTTACGTTCGCGACCGCAAGGGGGGTGATGAGTTCCATCAGCAGAATCGACACCACGAACGGATCCATACCGCCAAACCGCAGGATAATGTAGGCGGTCGCCGGAAGTATGAAAAACTTTACCGCCCCTACGGCCTTTAGAAGCTTCATGTCGAGATGTTCTATGCGCACACCGGCAAGATAGATGCCGAAGAGCAGAAGCTGAACGACTATGGAGGCGTAGGCTCCAAGCTTCAGGTTCGCCTCGATCGCCTGCGGAATATGAACTCCCAGAAGGTTTACGCAGAGTGCCGCAAGCGCACTCCAGAGTATCGGCATCTTTACGACGTTGAGCAGAGACTCTTTGGTGCCGTAGCTGCCCGAGGAGTAGATATAGACCCCTACGGTGTTGACAAATAGGACGTTTGCCAGGTTTATCATCGTGGTGTAGGGAACGCTCTCTTCGCCGAATATCGCGATGCCGAGCGGGATTCCGAGGTTGGCGGTGTTTCCAACGAGTGACGCCACCAGAAAAACGGCTCTCTTTTTTCTGTCGCCGAAGAGTTTTTTGGAGATCGGGAGCATCGGGATAAAAAGGAGCGTCACGACCGCCAGGTACCATGCCGGCGCTTCGAAGACATCGGGGTTCAGAGGCTGCGAGGTGAGTCCCCAGAATGTCAAAAAGGGCTGAAGTATATAAACCGAAATAAGAATGAGAGAGCGCTCGTGCAGCTCCTCTTTGAACTTCCACTTGCCAAAAGCTCCAAGCGCTACGAAAAAGTATATTCCCAAAATCGAGAGCAAAAGCGATAACATGGGTCGATTATAGTATAATTTATATAGATTGGAGCACAAAACCGAAAGAGATTTTCAACCGCTGCCTGAAAAGAGCGGGTTGTCGTATCGACTCCGGAGAGATTGACAAATATTTGCGGCATCGCCGTTATAGCGTACCGAAGGGTCCGTGCAGTATAATACACCTGTAAGATGGGGTCACTATCTGTGCACCCCGGATATGCTATCGGGAATGGAGGGAATAATGGAAAAAGATGCGATCATGAAGGAGCTTCGGGCTTACGAAGATAGAAGAGACGAGTTCTACAGGTTTCTAGATGAACATATACCTCACGATGCAACTACAGGGCTTTACGACTTCCGCAACAAGGTTATGCTCGATGCCGAAAAGGTCTACGAACTCTTTCATAAGCTCGACTACCAGGCCAGGAAGATTCGGGGAATCGTAGTCAACGAGATTTTGGAGAGAGAGCAGAGTTGACACTTCTCTTTCTGCTCATAGCCGCTGCCGCGGGTGTCGTGGTGCTGGTTTACGAAAAGAGACAGCGTGACGAGAACCTGCAGAAGTTTCAGAACTACGTTGCCGGCCTTGTAAACACCGAGGGGCTTACAGGGCAGGAGAGGTTAAAGAGTGTCATCGAGCTTTTCGGAAGCAACGGTTATAAAATCGAGGAGATAGAGGGCGATCTCGTTACCGCGAGCAGGCGGGAGTTCAGTGTGGGTGCCGCACTGCTTTGGCTGTCGGCTGCGGGAGTCGGTCTGATTATCTATCTGATCTACTACTTTTTGAAAAAACCTGAAAAGATGGTCGCGGATCTTCAAAAGGGGACTATCCGTGCCTGAGTGCCCTTGCGGATCGGCGGCTTTATACGAAGAGTGCTGCGGCAGGTATATCGAAAAAGGGCTCAAGCCGCCGACCGCCGAAGCGCTGATGCGTTCGCGCTACAGTGCTTATGTTAAGGGTGTACCTGAGTATATAGCCCAAACGGCGCTCGAACCTCCCCCGATCCGGGAGATCGTGAAGGCGATCGAAGAGACGGAGTTCCTCTCTTTAGAGCTCATAGAGACGAAGAGGGGAGGGGCGCTTGACAAAAAAGGGGTCGTAGAGTTCAAAGCCCGCTATGTCACAGGGGGAGCGGAGGGTGTTTTGCACGAGCGCTCCGCTTTCGTAAAAAAAAGAGGGGTCTGGCTCTACGACGAGGAGGGCTCTCTCGTCATGTCGTAGCTTCTACGGCTCACACTTTCGCCAGGTCTTCGAAGGCGCGTGCGTTCCTTGGACGGTTTATCAGCATCTTCGAGTACTCGTCGAGGAATCTGAAGTACGACTCGGTTAGCGCGGGGTCTACGTCCGATGCGCTCTCGAGAAGCACTTCCCTCCAGGTGCCGAGCCACTCCGTTCTATGTTTTTCGTTTATGCTGAAGGGTTTGTGCATCTTTATCTGGTCTACATGCCCCATCTCTTCGCTGTAGCGTTTGGGCCCTCCGGCGATTTCGGCGAAATATTTGCCGTTGTGCTCCTTGATCTTCTCTATCTCCTCATCTTCCTGCGGAAAGAAAAAGGCGATATCGCTCTCGACAATCTTGTCGTAAAAGAGGCCAATCATCTCTTTGAACCCCTCTTCGCCGCCGACCGCTTCGTAGAAGCGCGGGTCGGGCAGCGGAATCTCCTCTTCTTTCGGGATGTTCTCTGGATCGTAGGGTGTGATTGTAAGTTCCATACTCTCTTCTCCGGATATTTTGTGCTACTTTACCATACTAAAAAGAGTTTTACGATAAATTATTCCATTAATTAACCAGAAAAAGATGAGGATGATGAAATTTGTAATACTCGATACCGAAACCACCGGCGCGCAGGAGCAGGACCGTATATGCCAGCTCGCCTTCATAGTGGCCGAGCCGCAGCTTGTCGGGACGGTTGTCAGTGAGATACACGAAGATCTCTGCAAACCTCCCCTGCCCATCTCGTACGGAGCGATGGCGGTTCACCATATAACCAACGAGCAGGTTCGGGACAAGCCTTTGTGCACCGAAACGGAAAGCTGGCGGCGTCTTCTGGAGCTAAACAGGCCACAGAACTACCTGGTTATCCAGAATGCCGAGTTCGATCTTGCGATGCTCGAAAAAGAGGGTTTTGTCTCGAATATGGTGCTTATAGACACACTTCGCTGCCTGCGGCACCTCTATCCCGATCTGGAGTCGCACGGTCTGCAGTATGTACGCTATGCGTTCGGGCTCTACAAAAGCGAAACGAAAGAGGCCAGGTCCGCGGGAGTAAAAATTCAGGCGCATGACGCGCTTGGTGACGTTCTGATTCTCAAGCTTCTTTTGGATCATCTTCTTGCCGAGCATAGTGCGGACGAACTTGCCGAATTGACGAAAAAGCCCATAACATACAAGACTTTCAGATTCGGAAAATATAAAGATGAAGATATCGTAGAGGTCGCAAAAAAGGATCCGGGCTATCTGGAGTGGATGCTGACGGAAA
>WGAW01000131.1 GCA_015494675.1 Hydrogenimonas sp.
ACGTATATGCGACAAGATCTTTGGTGATCCGCTCTTCGGGCGAGAGTTTCGAAGATGTCGCGATAATATCGAGCATTTTGGCGTTCATGTCGGTAAAATAGGCCACCACCTCTTTAAGCGGCAGCTTCAGCGCAGATATCCGCTCTCTCATTGCGGGGAGCCTTTCGAGGTCGGCGTTGAGAATCTCGACTCTCTTTTTAAGATCTGGCGGAAACTCGTCGAAGTCGATCTTTTTGAGTGTCTGCCTGTACTCCTTCAGCCTTTGGTCAGTCAACTTGCGCTGTGCCGGAAGCTTCTTTGCAAACTTTTTGCCGTGGCTGCCCGTATACCCGGCGCTTGCGCCACGCTCCTTCTGTGTTTCGTGCACCAGACGGCTAAGACTTTCGCTAAGCTCGACAAGCTGTTTGACCTTCTCTATCTTCTGTTTGAACTCGAAGTGGCTCTTGAGATCTGTCCCCGTATAGTAGAGCAGTGCTATAGTCGGAAGCACGATAAGAAGCAGCATTTTGCCCTTTATGGTCAACCTCGATAGCGGGTTCATTCGTTTCCTTTCAGTAGCTTATCGTCTATCTGGTCGTAGTCGATCAGGTTCTCGTCGCATTCGCAGTGGTATTTTCCCTGTGCGTCATAATATTCGGTACAATCTCTGTACCGTTTTGTAGATATGCCATCTTCGTTGAAGTAGACACACCCTTGCAGCAGAAGTAGTATCGGCAGAATTACAAAATATTTCATACTGTTACTTTACACTTGAATGGCTTAATTTAGCCTATCGCTTCGTGATAGGTTGGATGATCTGAAAATATATCGGCAAAAAGGGGATGGATTTGATAGGCAAAATTGAAGAGATCTTTGAAAAGATCACGAACCTGCCGCACTGCAGCGGCGATACTTCGAAGCTTCGTGAGTATATAAAGGGTGTCGCTAATGGGTGCGGGTACTCCGTGCACGTAGACAGGGCGGGAAATGTGGCGGCCTACGGCTCAAACTCCGATATAACACTTCAGTCGCACTACGATATGGTCTGTATAGGACGTGCACCGGAGATCGAGATTGTCGTCGAAGAGGGGTGGATGAGGGCCGAAGAGAGCTCTCTGGGCGCGGACAACGGAATGGGTGTGGCGATCATGCTTTGGCTGATGCAGCAAAATGCTCCCGCAGATTTTCTCTTTACCAACGACGAGGAGATCGGGCTTGTGGGTGCAGCGAATCTCGAACTGAAGATAAGAACGCCCTATCTTTTGAATCTGGATAGCGAAGAGGTCGGGAAGGTATATATAGGATGTGCCGGCGGAGAGGATATATATCTTAAAAAAGGTACCGAATATTTTGTTCCCGAGACGGCCGGAGAGAGATATATGATACACGCGAACGCTCCGGGAGGCCACTCCGGTGTGAACATAGCCGAGAAGATTCCGAATGCGATAACCGAAATATGCTCGGTGATCGTACAAAACGAAGCTATGCAGGTGGCCTCGATAGCAGGAGGAGAGAGGATAAATGCGATTCCCGCCCATGCGGAGGCCGAGGTTTGGATGCCGCAGGGGCATGAGCCGGAAATCGGGAGTCCGCATGTTTCGGCCAGGAAGATCGATACTCTGCAGGTGCCTCTACTGTCTGATGGACGAAAACTGGCAAAGGCGCTTTTCGGGTTCGCCCACGGCGTAAGGGGATGGAACGGCGATCTGAATCTTCCTCAAACCAGCATTAACCTCGCCAGAGTCGAGACGCGGGATGATACGATAGAGGTGGCGCTATCGGCCCGCGCTATGTCAAACGGCGATCTCGAGCGGCTGGTGGCCCAGAGTGTCGCGGGGTGGGAGGCCCTGGGGTTCGAGGCCGTTACGGAAGGCAGATACCCGGCCTGGAGTCCGGAAGTGAACGACTTTTCGAAAAAGGTTCTTCAGATATACAGGCGCACCGTTCCGGAAGCCTCGTTCGCCGCGATTCATGCCGGCCTGGAGTGTGCGCTCTTTGCCGAGCGGTTCAAAAAGCTTCAGATCGCTTCGATAGGGCCTACTATTTTGGACCCGCACTCGGATCGTGAAAGGGTTGACCTGCGGAGCGTGGAGCTAGTTGTTGGGGTTGTAGAGTCGCTGATAGGCGATTTATCGAGAGTTTAATATTTTGTTGATATAATAAATTTAATTAGAGTTATAGAAATTTCATTTTTAAAGGAGAGTTAAATGAGAGTCGGAGATATCGTAATAGTGAGCAATCTCGGGGAGATGAAGGTCTACAGAGCCGAACCGCGTGATCTGGAAGCGGAAGCGGGGCTGAAGCCCAACAATGTGAAGCTGGACCTTGTCGATGCCAAAGACTATGTGGTTTCGCACTGGAAACTTCAGGACATCGTCACGGACGAAGCCGGGCAGTTCAAGGGCGGCAGCCAGGGCAGGGGCGAATTTACCCAGGGAAGCACGGGGCAGCGCCACGAGCTCGAAAAGCGCGTGGAGGCGGACGTTATAGATGCGATCGCGAAAGATATTACCGAGACGCTGGAGGCGAACAAACCGCCCAAATGGTTTCTGGCACTGCCCGAGACGATATATGACAGAGTCATGAAAAAGGTCTCTCCGGCGTTGACGGAAAAGCTCTTTGTGGGACTTCGTAAAGATCTTACAAAAGAGAACAAGAGCAACCTCGTGGAGCTTTTCAAGAAAAAACTCTCATAAAAAGGGGCGTTTCAACACCCCCTCTACTTCGCTTTGAAGCTCTCTTTGCTTTTGCACAGGTCGGTTAGAAAACACTCCGTATCGCACTTCGGGTTTTTTGCCGTGCAGATGTAGCGGCCGAAGAGAACCATAGCCTGGTGGAGCCGATGCAGATCGGTCTTGAACTTCCGTTCCAGATCTTTTTCGGTCTGCTCCGCGGTTTTGGCGTCGCTGAGTCCCAGGCGGTGTGCCACCCTGAATACATGGGTGTCGACCGCCATCAGATTCGCCTTCGTAAACTCTATCATCACGACGTTGGCGGTCTTCTGACCGACGCCCGGCAGCTTGACGAGCTCTTTTTCATCGAGCGGGATTTCGCCGTTGTACTCCTCCATTACCCTCTGCGCCATCTTTATCAGGTTTTTGGCCTTGTTGTTGAAAAAGGAGCAGCTCTTTATGATCTCTTTAACTTCGTCGAGATCGGCATTGGCCAGAGAGGGGATGTCGGGGTACTTTTCGAAAAGTGCGGGGGTTATCATGTTTACCCGTTTATCGGTGCACTGTGCGGAGAGCATCACCGCGACCAGAAGCTCATAGAGGTTTCTGTAGTGAAGCTCGGTCGTCGAGTCGGGGTAGTGTTCGAGAAATCTTCTTCTAATCTCTTCTATCTCTTTTTTTGTAGCCATTTTCATCTTATTAACCTTTTTTTGCCATCAGGCAGGCTCAATTTACCGAAATTATACTCTATTGACGCTATAATTAAACCGATTTTACGCGGAAAGCGTAAAATCGTCTCGAAATCAATGATTTCGAAGCTTTAGGGGGTTGTAGGGCCGGTCAGGCCCTGCCAAATTACGGGCTTTGCC
>WGAW01000132.1 GCA_015494675.1 Hydrogenimonas sp.
ATAAAACACAAAGAGGATGCCTACAGAAGCAGGGAGCTCGTGACGCTTCGGGATGACATATTCGACAACTGCGACCTTACCGCTTTCAGAATGCCGCCGAGCGACCCGCTGCTAAAAATTGAAGACGAGCTTCGCAAATATGAGATGAGAAACATTCTGCGCCGCCTGCAGAAAGAGAGCGGCTCCGCACCGCAGATCGAAAAAGAGCGGAACAACAGCTTCGAAGCTGTGCTGATAGATGATGCCGATACCCTCTTATCTATTATAGACAGCATTGCGGAAGATGCTCCGGTGGCGATAGATACGGAGACCGATTCGCTCGATACCAAAAGTGCCTCACTCGTCGGCTTCAGCTTCTGTTTCGATGAAAAAAGGGCCTATTATGTGCCTGTAGCTCACAGCTACCTGGGTGTAGGGGATCAGGTAGATATGAAAGATGCTAAAGAGGCGTTGAAGAGACTTCTCTCAAAACGCTTTTTCGGGCATAACCTCAAGTTCGACCTGGCACTTCTTTATAACGTTTTCGGTTTCGAAGAGGCAGAGCCGTTCGCCGACACGATGCTGCTGGCGTGGCTGGCCGACCCGGAGGGGGCCGTAGGGCTCGACAGGCTGGCGCTGCGCTATTTCGACCATGAGATGGTAGCTTTCAAAGATACGGTAAAAAAGGGTGAGAACTTCAGCACCGTGCCTATAGAGGAGGCGACGAGATATGCGGCCGAAGATGCCTGGATGAGCTACAGGCTCTATTTCAGGCTGAAAGAGGTTCTGAAGCTTCAGGGAGCCGAACATCTGCTCAAGGAGGCTGAAGAGGTCGAGTTTCCTTTCATAAACCTTCTTGTCTGCATGGAGCGCCACGGTATCGCGGTAGATATTGAGAGGTTCGAATCGCTAAAAAGCGAGATAAGCGAACGTCTGGCGAAACTGACACAGAAGATTTACGATCTTGCCGGCAGGGAGTTCAACATAAACTCCCCAAAGCAGCTGGGCGAAATTCTCTTTGTGACACTTGGGCTTCCGGGCGGGAAAAAGAACCGCTCCGGCGGTTACAGCACGAACGAAAAGGTGTTAGACTCTCTGAAGGACGAGCATCCGATAATCGAGAAGATTCTGCAGTACCGGGAGCTGCACAAACTGATGAGCACATACATAGAGCCGCTGCTGAAGCTGGGCAAAGGAGATCCGCAGCATCGCATATACACCTCCTTCATCCAGACGGGAACCGCGACCGGGAGGCTCAGCAGCAAAAATCCGAACCTGCAGAACATCCCCGTCAAGACGGAGGAGGGCAGACGCATCAGGGAGGGGTTCGTAGCCGCTGAAGGGTATAGGCTTGTCGGCATAGACTACTCCCAGATAGAGCTGCGGTTCCTTGCGCACTTTTCGAAAGACCCGGTACTTACCGAGGCGTTTAGAAGCGGGAAAGATATCCATATGGAGACGGCAGTCAAGCTCTTCGGCAAAGAGGAGGCCGCTTCGAAGAGAAATATCGCCAAAACGGTGAATTTCGGCCTTCTTTACGGGATGGGAAGCAGAAAGCTCGCCCAGACGCTCGGAATTTCGACCAAAGAGGCGAAAGAGATAATAGAGAACTACTTCGCCTCATTCCCTACCGTAAAATCGTACCTCGAATCGATAGAGGCGGGTGCGAAAGAGAAGGGGTATGTAGAGACTCTGCTCGGTCGCAGACGATATTTCGATTTCGAACACGCAAACGCGATGCAGCTCGCCGCCTATCTCAGAGAGGCGGGCAATACGGTTTTTCAGGGAAGTACCGCAGATTTGATCAAGATGGCTATGCTTCATATTCACCGTATCATCAGGGAGGAGTCGCTGGATGCGGCCATAGAGCTGCAGATACACGACGAACTGATCTTCGAGATCCGTGCCGAAGATGCCGAAAGACTCTCCGAAAGATTCGCTGAGGTGATGGAGCATACGGTAGAGCTCGAAGTGCCCCTGAAAACCAGCATAAACATCGGACTGCGCTGGAGCGACCTGAAGTAGGTACACCGCTTTGGCGGTGTCCGGTTTCAGGACACCAAACTTACCAATCTCATCTATTTTCCGTATTAAATTTGCAATCGGCTCCGGTTTTGATAAAATTACTGCTACAAAGGCGCCTATGAGAATGAAAAAGATTTCAGAATACCTCCTATCGATGCAGAGTGCGGTTATACTTATGCTGCTTTTCGCACTCTCTATCGCCGCAGCTACGTTTATAGAGAACGATTACGGCACCCAAACCGCAAAAGCGCTCGTATACAATGCGGGCTGGTTCGAGTTCCTGCTTCTGGTCCTGGCTCTCAACCTCATTGCCAATATAGTTCGGTTTCGTATGTGGCGGCACGGCAAAAGGCTCGTTTTTCTGTTTCACATCTCCTTTATCGTGATACTCATTGGGGCGGCGATAACCCGATATTACGGTTTCGAAGGGATCATGCACATAAGAGAGGGGGAGGTTAGCAACGAGATTGTCAGCGACAGTACCTATCTGCAGCTTGAGGCGATAAAGGGTAAAAAGCATCTGACCTACGCAAGGCCGGTACTCTTCTCGAAAATAGGCTCCAACAGCTTCAGCGAAGAGATTCGCATGGATAAAGATATCATCACGCTAAAGGTACTCCGCTACATTCCAGACGCCGTAACGAAAGCGGTTGAGGATCCGAACGGAAAAGCAATGATCTCAATGATGGTCGTTTCGGATGGAAGACCGGAAGCTTTGACACTCGAAGAGGGGGAGAGTGTCGAAACGCCCGCTTTCGTCATAGTGTTCGAAGGCAACGAAAGCTTCGAAAAACCGACGGTAAGGCTCTTTTTTGAAAACGGACGCCTGATGGTCGAGACACCGTATGCGCTCGAATATATGAGCATGGACGACAGAAGATCCGGCACGGTCTCGGCCGGAGAGTCGGAGATATACCCCCGCCGTCTATACAGTGCCGCGGGCGTGCGCTTTGTTATAAAAGATGCTTTCGAACATGCGAAGAGGGTTGCGGTTTCGGCGGACGAAGAGAGTCCGGTGACCGATATTAAGGGGCTGCAGGATGCCGTAGAGGTCGAGCTGAAGGTAGGCGACATATCGAAAAGGGTCGTCGTCTTCGGCAAAAAGGGTGTGCCGGCAGAGCCTGTATGGAGCGAGCTTGACGGATACCGCATCGCCGTAAGCTACGGTGCGCGCCTCGTACATCTTCCTTTCTATCTCAAGCTTGTCGATTTCCAGCTCGAACGATATCCGGGCTCGATGAGCCCCTCTTCGTATGCGAGCGAAGTTATACTGATAGACACAAGAAACAATGTCAGAATGCCGTACAGGATATATATGAACCATGTACTCGACTACGACGGTTACCGTTTTTTCCAATCCTCTTACGATATGGACGAGAAGGGTACGGTACTCTCGGTCAACCACGATCCGGGTGCATTGCCCACATATTTCGGATACCTTCTGTTGACGATAGGAATGTTCGGCTCGATGTTCGTACACTCGAGCCGTTTCCAGACCCTCATGCGCAGGGCCAGGGATCTTCAGAGGCTTGCTAAGAGGTGTGCCGCCGCTTCGGTAGCGCTTCTGGCGCTTTCGGGTACACACCACCTCCATGCCGCCGATCCGGCTGCGGGACTTCCGAAAATAGACAAAGAGCATGCGGAAAAGTTCGGCTACCTGCTGGTGCAATCGCACGACGGCCGCATAGAGCCGGTGGATACCCTGGCCAGGGAGGTACTGCGGAAAGTGAGCCGGAAAGAGAAGATATTCGGCATGAACGCCGGTCAGGCGTTTTTGGGGATGATAGTCCGCCCTGAAGAGTGGCAGAAAGTTCCGGTGATCAGGATCTCAGACAAAGGGATCAACAAAATAATCGGAATCTCCCCCGAAAAGAGATACGCCGCCTTCGACGACTTTTTCACCGGCTCCAAAAAGAGGGAGTACAAACTGGCCGCTCTTGTCGAAAAGATTTCACGCAAGCGCCCGGCGCAGAGAGGTACGCTCGACAAAGAGATACTCAAAGTCGATGAGCGTGTGAACGTACTCTATATGTCGTTTAGCGGTTCTTTGCTGCGAATCTTCCCGGATCCGAAAGACAAACACGGCCGCTGGTACTCCCCCATAGGGGCCATAAAAGAGTTTGACCAGAAAAATGCCCAGTTCGTACAGGCCGTTCTTGCAAGCTACTTCAGCAATATCGACGAAGCTCTCGCGGACGGAAACTGGAGCAGGGCCGACAAGGCGCTGGATGTGATAAAGAGCTACCAGCGCTTTTACGGGGCGGCGGTAATTCCGAGCGAAAACAAGATAAAAGCGGAGATCATGATGAACCGCTACAAACCGTTCGAGAGCCTCGTACCGCTCTATTTCGGTGTCGGTTTCATCCTGCTCTTTCTCTCCATTTTCCATATTCTCAAACCGAAATTCAACCTGAAGTGGCCTGTAAGAGTCTCCATGACGCTTCTTATAGCCGGCTTTTTCATACATACGGCCGCACTCGGACTCAGATGGTACATATCGGGCCACGCTCCCTGGAGCAACGGTTACGAGTCGATGCTCTACATAGCGTGGGCCACGCTGCTTGCGGGATTCATATTTTCCAAACACTCGCCCATCACTCTGGCGGCCACCGGAATACTCGCCGGGCTCATACTCTTCGTCGCTCACCTCAATTGGCTCGATCCCGAGATTACGAATCTCGTTCCGGTGCTTAAATCGTACTGGCTCATGATACACGTATCGCTGATTACCGCGAGCTACGGCTTTCTGGGGCTCGGCGCGCTTCTTGCATTTATAACGCTGTGGCTCTATATCATCAAGCACGGTGAGAACAGGGCCGATATAGAGTACTCGATAAGAGAGCTGACGCACATCAACGAGATGAGCCTCATCTTCGGTCTTGCACTTCTTACGGTAGGAAACTTCATGGGCGGCGTCTGGGCAAACGAAAGCTGGGGCAGATACTGGGGGTGGGACCCCAAAGAGACGTGGGCGCTGGTGACCATACTGGTGTATGCAGCCGTGCTGCACCTCCGTTTCTACAAATCGTTTCGCGGGATATTCGCTTTCAACGTAGCCTCGCTGCTGGCGATAAGCTCGGTCGTCATGACCTACTTCGGGGTAAACTACTACCTAAGCGGTATGCACTCCTACGCCAAAGGGGACGCCGTGCCGATTCCGACTTTCGTCTACTACGTCGTCGCGGTAGTCGCGGTGACGATCCTCCTGGCCTATAGAAAGAGGGAACTTCTGCCTGTAAACAGGTAGCGTCCGACCCTTTTTGGCCGATAGCGGCAGAGGGCTACTTTTTGAACCACCCCTTTATCTTTTCGAAAGCCGACTCGAAGATGCTTTCGTGAGGCTTGCTCTCTATGCCGAAACTCTCCTGCAACTCCCTTAGCAGCTCTTTCTGCTTCTCGTTCAAAGATTTGGGGTAGACAAGCCGCACCTGAGCGATGAGGTTGCCCAGACGTCCGCTGTGAACGTTCCTGACCCCTTCGTTTCTGAAGACGAACTGCTCTTTGTCCTTGGTGCCCTGGTTTAGCTTGAGCTCCTTTTTGCCGCGGAGTGTGGGAATCTCTATGGTGTCTCCAAGAACCGCCTGGGTGAAAAAGACCGGCACCTCGAGGTAGATGTCGTCTCCGTGTCTTATGAAGTGCTCATCCTCCTCGACATAGAATGTCACGTAGAGATCGCCGCGCCTTCCGTCCGGCGCTATGTTCCCGGCGCCGGGTATGCGCAGCCTGTTGCCGTCGTCCACACCCTCCGGAATCTCCACGGTAACGGTGGTCTCCACCTCTTCGTAGCCGCGCCCGTCGCACTTGGGGCACTTTTGGGCTATCACTTCGCCGCTTCCGTGGCACCTCGGACATGTCTGCGCGTAGGTCATGAAGCCCTGGCGCATATATACCTGCCCCTGCCCGTTGCAGTATTCGCACTGCTTGACGGTGCCGTCTTTCGCGCCGGTTCCCCTGCAGGCTTCACACGGCTTTTTGTAACGGTACTTCAGCTCCTTTTCGGTTCCGAAAACCGCCTCTTTGAAACTTATCTGCATCTGCGCGGAGAGGTCGAGGTTGTATTTCGCTCCGCTCCGTTTGCGGCTGCGGGAACCGGTGAAACCGCCGCCGAAGACCGACTCGAATATGGCGCTCAGATCGTCCATTATATCTTCGTAGCTCTGCCCCTCGAAGCCGTGGAAACCCTGCCCCTCGAGGCCCGCTTTCCCGTAGCGGTCGTATACGGCCCGCTTGTTCTCGTCGCTCAGGACCTGGTAGGCTTCGTTTACGAGCTTGAACTTCTCTTCGGCCTCCTTGTCGTCCGGGTTTCTGTCGGGATGGTACTTAAGAGCCATTTTGCGGTACGCCTTTTTGATCTCTTCCTGGCTGCATCCGCGTTCGATCTGCAATATTTCGTAGTAGTCAAGTTCGGCCAAAAATCTCTCCTGTAGACTCTTATATTTCTGCGCGCGATTTTATCATAAATCACGCTGAAACAGAAATTGTGACCGGTTTTGCATCGGGCAGTGTCTGTATAAAGCAATTATGAAAGCTCTAAAAAAAGAGTTCATTTATCCTATTTTGTAGTATAATTTTAAAAGATGACAGAGATAAAAATAAACAAGATCGAGAAGCTAAAACGCACGCTGAAGCCGTACGACTACTACAAAGAGCGCCTGAAAGGGCTAAACGCGGCAGATATGGACGAGGCTGACCGTTTCTACCTCAAAAACTTCGGAATATACAACCACAAACTCCGTCCGGAAAACTTCATACTGCGCATACGAATTGCCGGAGGCAGGGTCGGCGCCGAGGCTTTCGAAGCTCTTTTCAGAATGGCCGAATCGGCGAATTCGAGGATGATACTGACCTCCAGAGCCCAGATGGAGCTGCACGACCTCTCTTTGCAAACGGCGCTCGAATACTCCGAAGAGCTCGAGAAGCTGGGCCTTAGCTCATGGCAGACATATACCGACAACATAAGAAACATCGTCACCGACCCGCTGGACGGACTCTCGGAAGAGTGCGAGATAGAGGTTTACGAGACGATTCTGGCGATGCAGAAGACCTTCCTGAAAAATCCGGACTTTACCGGGATGCTTCCCCGGAAATTCAATGCGGCAATAAGCGGTATGAGAGCCGATATGACCCCGTTTTGCGGCAACGACCTCTTTTTTGCGCTGGCCGAAAAAGGCGAAGATCGGGGCTTTAACCTCTATGCCGGCGGCAAAA
>WGAW01000133.1 GCA_015494675.1 Hydrogenimonas sp.
ATGCCGTAGCGCGAAAGCGCAAGGAAGTCGGGGCGTATCGTCACCTGCGCCTGTCCCAGCTGGGTCTCCACCTCCGTGCGCTCGAGACCGTCCACGGTGCCGAGCACCTTTTGAATCTGTGAAGCGATGGAGTCCATCACCTTCTGATCATCTCCGAATATCTTGATGGCCAGCTCCGCCTTGACCCCTTCGAGCAGCTCCTCTATACGCATGGCGATAGGCTGTGTAGGCACGAACTGCACATACCCGAAGCGTTTCTGAAGGTCGTGTGTCATTCTTTTTGCCAGATCCGGAAGGTTTTCGATTCCCGGCTTCAGAGTCAGCAGCACCTCCATGTAGTTGGCCTGTGCGGTCTCGCCCTTTTCGCTCCGGCCTATCATGCTGAGCACACTCGAAACCTCTGCGCCGTACTCTTTGAGAATGTAGCGCTCCATCTCTTTTGCCGTTTCGATACTCTGCGTCAGTGCGGTACCCGGTATGGCTATGACCCGATACATTATCGACTCTTCGTTGAGTTCGGGCATGAATTCGCGCCCCTGCTGACTCAGAAGCCACGCCGTAGCGCCGAAGAGGAGTGCGGCAAGCAGGGTTATCGTTTTTGCATAGTGAAGTGTGAATTTTAGAGCGGGCAGATAGAGCGTTTTAATAGCGCGCATTACCGGACTGATACCGTGTTTTGCGGGTTTTAGCAGCAGGTAGCTGAGCACCGGAACCAGCAGCATAGCCACGGCCAGAGAGCCGAGCATGACAAAAACGATATCTATGGCCATCGGCGTGTAGAGCTTTCCGGCCAGACCTCCAAGGCTTAGAAGCGGAATGAATACGGCTGCGATAATGAGCAGCGCGAATATAACCGGTTTTGCTACGCCGGCAGTAGCTTCGGCGATGATGTCGATCTTCGAAGCTTCCGGTTTGTCGTGCAGAAGTCTGAAAGCGTTCTCGACCACGACGATCGTACCGTCTACGATCATGCCTATCGCTATCGCCAGACCGCTAAGGCTCATCAGGTTGGCGCTTATGCCGTACTCTCTCATGAGCAGAAATGCGATAAGCAGCGAAAGCGGCAGCGAGAGTATGACGATAAAGGCGCTTCTGAGCTCGAAGAGAAAGAGAAATAGTACGATAGCTACTAGAATGGCTCCGCTTAAAAGCGCACTAGTCATCGTGTTGACTGCTTTATGTGTTATTTCGGTACGGTCGTAAACCGTGCCTATCTCCACCCCTTCGGGAAGCGCGGCGTTTACGAGCGGAATCTTCTCTTTTATCCGTTCGACCACCTTCGCGGCGTTTGTCCCGCTGCGCTGCAGAACCATACCGAACATAGCCTCTTCGCCGTCAATCGATACGGCGCCGAAACGCGGTGCTCTGCCCGCTCTCACATCGGCGATGTCGCCTATCGTGACCGCTTTCGCCTCCTTGGCCCGTACAACCGTGTTTTTTATATCTTCGAGACTCCGGTAGAAGCCGCTGCCGCGAATCAGATACTGTTCACGATTCATCTCCAGATACTGCCCGCCCGCACTTCGGTTGGCCTTTTGGAGCGCTTCGATGATCTCGTCGTAGGTTACATCCACGGCTTGAAGCCTTTTGGGGTCTATCAGCACTTCGTACTGTTTGTCGAAGCCGCCCCATCCGATCACCTCTTCGACACCGTCTACCGACTTGAGCATCGGTGCCACCACATACTCCTGAAGCTCCCTGAGCCGTGTGAGGCCCTGTTTGCCGGAGTTGTCCTTTAGCTGATACCAGAAGACCTGTCCGAGACCTGTCGTGTTCGGTCCCATGACAGGCTTGCCCCATCCCTGCGGTATATCTACGCTGTTCAGACGTTCGGTGACGAGCTGGCGCAGGAAGTAGGTGTCGTATCTGTCTTCGAAGAAGATCGAGACGTACGAGAGACCGAAAATGGAGTTCGAGAGTATCATCTTGACACCCGGAAGTCCCGCCATCGCCGACTCTATAGGGTATGTAATCAGCTTTTCGATATCCTGTGCCGAATTGCCCGGACTCTCCGTATATATCACGACCTGTTTTGGTGTGATGTCGGGAAAAGCGTCTACCGGGATCTCTTTGTACGCCTTGTAGCCGAAACCGGCTATGGCGACGAAGAGCGCTACCACCAGGAATTTGTAACGTATAAGGAGCTTGAAAAAGTTTTCCATTTCGTACTCCTTAATGACCGTGTTCGCCGAGCTCCGACTTGAGCATCAGAGATTTGACGAAATAGACCCCATCCGCGACGTACTCTTCGCCGGGTTCTATTCCCTTTACGGCAACGTATCCGCCGAATCTGCTTATAGGCTCTACCACTCTGATCTCATACGGTTTTTTTTCTGTGTGCTCCGCATGCTCATCGTGGTCGGACTCCTCACCGTGCTCGCCGTGTCCCTCGTGCTTTTCGTGTTCAGCATGTTCCTCGTGTTCGCCATGTTCCTCATGCCCCTCTTCGGCAGGTACAAAAACGACCCATTCGCCTTCGAACATCGTAAGCGCGGTGCGCTTTACGGCGATATACTTTTTAAAAGGTGGCAGATTTATCTCCATCTCGGCAAATGCGTTCAGAAGAAGCGGCTGTTTTTCACTCTCTATCCAGAAGAGCATCTGGGCTCTCTGGGTCTCTTCATCCACTTTCGGGAGCAGGTAGAGATAGCGGCATCTGAATCTTTCACCGTCTATATGCAGCTCCCCCTCGACTTTTTTCGGCATATTGAGCGCCTCGGCAACGCCTATGTATGCGATGGCGTAGTATCCGTTCGAACGTACCAGCGACACAATCGGTGTCTCGGCCGAGAGATTTGTATGAAGCGGGACCAGAAGGCGGCTCACAAGACCGTCGGCATGGGCCCTTATGATCAGTGTATCGGTCGGTTTTTCAAGCGATGAGGGGTTCACACCCAAAGAGGCAAGCTGTGAAGCAAGGGCGTTTCTGTCGGCTTCGATCGATGCAAAAGCGATCTGTTCACGGTTTAGATCCTGCTTCGAAGCGAGCCCTTTTCTGTAGAGACTCTCGGTCGAAGCGAGCCGCGCCTTTGCAGCTTCTAGTTTTTTGCCCAGGGCGATATAGTCGGCACTCATTCTTGAGAGTTCGAGCGACTTGACCTCTGCGATTCTCTCTCCCTTTTTCACCTTTTTGCCGGGCTCCACATAGTAGCGCTCCAGATGCCCTCCAAGACGGGAGACTATCTGCTGGCGCTGATTGCTCAGCTGTACTATTTTGGCATTTACATGAAGCTGTTTGCCGAAAGATCGAAACTCGGCTTTCTCTATGACGATGTCGGAGGCCTGCAGCGACAGGGCCGCAAATATGGTTACAATAACTCTTTTCATCTCATCTTCCCTTTCAGATATTCGATTTCGATTTTGTATAGATTGGCAAGATAGCGGGTCTCAAGTATGCTTCTGTTCGTCTCTATAAGAGCGTTTTTGGTGCGTATAAGATCGAGCAGCGAGCTCTGGGCCATTCTGTACCCCTCTTCAAAGAGTGTGAGCAGTTCACGCTCTCTTCTCTGCTGCTCTTTTAACGCAGAGTGTCTCTTCTGAAGTATATCGAGCTGTCTTAGAAGCGACTCGAGCCTGATACGCTGGCTTGTTTCAACCCTTTTTGTATGCAAG
>WGAW01000134.1 GCA_015494675.1 Hydrogenimonas sp.
GCCATATCGCCTCTTCATGCCGTCAGGATGCTGGGCAAGATGCTGGGCGGCTTCAACGTAAAACCGCTTATCGACGCGCTCGAGCACAAAGATGAGCAGATCGCCCGGGAGGCCGCAGAACAGCTCAAGCACACCCTTCTTGTTTACGACAGCTTCAACGATGTAAAGGAGCTTGCCGACAAAGGCAACAGGTTCGCAAAAGAGGTTCTTCAGAGCTGGGCGGAGGCCGAGTGGTTCACGAGCCGGCCCGAGCTCCCCGAAGAGATTACGGTGACGGTTTTCAAGGTTCCGGGCGAAACCAATACCGACGATCTCTCTCCGGCGAGTGAGGCGTTTACCAGAAGCGACATTCCGCTGCACGCCAACAGTATGCTCGGTGCGAAGATGGAAGATCCTATAGGAACTATAAAAAAACTCAAAGAGAAGGGCTATCCCGTAGCCTATGTAGGTGATGTTGTCGGTACCGGCTCGAGTCGGAAGTCGGGCATCAACTCCGTACAGTGGCACCTCGGGGAGGATATTCCGGGCGTTCCCAACAAACGCACCGGCGGGATTGTCATAGGCGGTATCATCGCTCCGATCTTCTTCAATACTGCCGAAGACTCGGGAGCACTGCCTATAGAGGCTCCGGTAGAGAATCTCGAAACGGGTGATGTCATAACCATAAAACCCTACGAAGGCAAAATCTACAAAAACGGAGAGGTTGTCAGCGAGTTCAAGCTCAAGCCGAACACACTTCCCGACGAGTACCGCGCGGGTGGACGTATTCCGCTGATCATCGGCCGAAATCTTACACGCAAGGCGCGTGAAGCGCTCGGTCTGGGCGAAGAGAATATCTTTGCACGCCCCGAGCAGCCGGAGGGCAAAGAGGGTGTCGGCTATACGCTTGCGCAGAAGATGGTCGGAAAAGCGTGCGGCATGGAGGGTGTACGACCCGGTATGTACGTAGAGCCGGAAGTCTCTACCGTCGGAAGCCAGGATACGACCGGCCCGATGACACGCGACGAGATCAAGGAGCTTGCGGCTCTGAGTTTCGGAGCGGATCTCGTTATGCAGTCTTTCTGCCACACCGCGGCATACCCGAAGCCGTCCGACGTAAAACTGCAGCACACCCTCCCTCCGTTTTGGACGAGCCGCGGCGGCGTGATCCTCAGACCTGGAGACGGGATCATCCACAGCTGGCTCAACCGAATGGTGCTTCCCGACACCGTCGGAACCGGCGGAGACAGCCATACACGCTTCCCGATAGGCATCAGCTTCCCGGCAGGGTCCGGCCTCGTTGCTTTCG
The DNA here is from genome assembly GCA_015494675.1 of Hydrogenimonas sp. The sequence goes on from WGAW01000134.1 coordinate 1,289, forward strand.
CGGCGGTTACAGGAACCATGCCGCTTAACATGCCTGAATCGGTACTCGTAAGGTTCAAAGGAGAGCTTCAGCCGGGTATCACGCTGCGAGACCTCGTAAACGCCATTCCCTATGCGGCTATCAAGCAGGGGCTTCTAACTGTCGAGAAGAAGGGTAAAAAGAATATATTCGCCGGACGTGTGCTGGAGATCGAAGGGCTACCGTTTCTTAAATGCGAGCAGGCGTTCGAACTTTCGGACGCTTCCGCCGAGCGCAGTGCCGCCGCATGTACCGTCAAGCTGGACAAAGAGCCGGTTATCGAATATATCAACTCCAACATCAAGCTGCTCGAAGCGATGATCGAAAACGGCTACGAAGACAAGAGAACGATCCAGCGCCGTATAGACAACATGAAGAAGTGGCTCGAGGATCCGCAACTGATGGAGGCCGACGAAAACGCCGAGTACGCGGCTGTGATCGAGATCGACCTGAACGAGATAACGGAGCCTATAGTAGCCTGCCCGAACGATCCGGACGATGTGGCTACCTTGAGCGAAGTTCTTGCGGACGAGAAGAGACCAAAGAAGATAGACGAGGTATTCGTGGGATCCTGTATGACAAATATCGGTGTCTTTCGCGCTCTCGGCGAAGTTCTTCGCGGAAAAGGGCAGGTTCCGACACGTCTTTGGGTGGTTCCGCCTACCAAGATGGATGAGAAGGAGCTTATCGAAGAGGGGTACTACGCTATCTACGGAGCCGCGGGAGCAAGAACCGAAATACCCGGATGCTCTCTTTGTATGGGTAACCAGGCTCGTGTGCACGACAACGCCGTAGTCTTCTCTACATCTACGAGAAACTTCGACAACCGCCTCGGTAAAGGTGCGCAGGTATACCTTGGAAGCGCCGAACTAGCCGCAGTCTGTGCCATACTCGGAAAGATACCTTCGAAAGAGGAGTACCTCGAGATCGTGCCGAAAGCCATCGCGGGCAAAGAGGAGGATGTCTACAAATATCTCAACTTCCACGAAGTCGACAAAGAGACTCTCGACTATATGGTGGGTTAAGCGCCCGCCGTGCCGCCGGGCTTGCCCGGCTTCGCACTTTACGTTAAAATGAGCCTATGAAAAAGAGCTTCCTGATACTACTTCTGCTTGTTTCCTCTATCTTTGCCGATCGGCTCAGTTTCGACGATATCGAGACCTCCGTACTATCGAAAAAGAGCGGTGAACCCGTAAACATCGAACTCTCACTCGTTCTTGAGGGGCGCGACATCTCCCAAAGCAGAGTTGAGCTCATGGATACGATCCAGAGTGTCGTAGGAGGGTTTTGGGCCGAGACTCTTGTGACGTCGCAGGGAAAAGAGAGCTTTAAAAAGAGCGTCGTCGCGGTTGCCGACAAAAAGTACGGCATAGAGGTCGACTACGTCTATATTCTGAATCTAAAAGTTCAAACCTGCACTCTGGAAAAGCTGAAAGAGTTGCTGAAAAAGTAGCGCTCGTGGAGGAAAAAAAGAGTCAGTAACGTCCGTCGATGATATCGAAATCTTCGGGTATTTCACAGTTTAGTTTCGACCGGTCGAAAGGCGCCGTTTTTACATTTTGAAAACGCAGAATGACCCTGTTTCCCATCTCGTCGAGATAGCTGACCGATTTGATCCGTTTTTCGGAGTCGACCTCTATTTTGTAGTCGACACCCCCGTACTCGGCCCTGTATGTTCCGTCGTCAACCTTTTTGGCGCTCTCCAAGATAGCCATGAGCGGTATACTCTTTTTAAGTCTAAAGAGTGTGGCCTGCTCCAGCTCCGGCTCTATGACCCACGCCTTGTGATCCAGCAGGCAGATCGTCTTTTTAAGGGGAATGAAGTACTCCCATTTAGCATCTTCGGGCATCTTCATATAGAGTTTTCCGCTGTAGTAGAGCTGTTTTTTCGTATCTTTGTTCTGTACAACCTGTGTGAAATCGGCACTTATAAAGTTCGGTACCGGCAGTGACGCCTGGAGGAGTATGGCCGAAAGGGCCGTTATCATTATTATTCTCATGCGGGGATTTTATAGGAACCTTCGTAAAAGTGTGATAAAATCTATCTCTTAAAAGCCGGATGAGCCAACCGAAGTTACGAAAAGCCCGCACATGCGCGGGGGTGTTTTACCAAAGATGGTTAGCCTCGCGCAAGTCGTGCGGCTTTCGGTTTTTGCACATACCGCTTATATTGCCACCATGAAACAAAAGGTATACCCGAAATGATCAAAACAATCTTTCGCTCGATAGTCGGAACGGCCAACGACAGGGAGCTGAAAAAGTACAGCAAGCGCGTTGCGAAGATAAATGCGCTGGAGCCGAAATATGAGAAGATGAGTGACGATGAGCTTAAAAACGCTTTTTTGCGGCTGAAAGAGAAGGTAAAAAACGAAGAGGCTACACTCGATGACGTTCTAATCGACTCTTTCGCGATAACCAGGGAAGTCTCCAAAAGAACACTGGGTCTAAGACACTTCGATGTCCAGCTTATCGGCGGCATGGTGCTGCACGAAAACAGAATCGCCGAGATGAAGACGGGTGAGGGAAAGACTCTTGTCGCTACACTCCCTGTAGTTTTGAACGCGATGATCGGACGCGGGGTGCATGTGGTGACCGTAAACGACTACCTCGCCAAACGCGACGCTTCCGAAATGGGAAAAATATACGAGTTTCTGGGTTACAGTGTCGGGATCATTACGGCCGATGTCACCGACGACGCCGCTAGAAAAGAGCAGTACGATGCGGACGTGACATACGGCACCAACAACGAGTTCGGTTTCGACTACCTGCGCGACAACATGAAGTACTCGCTTGACGATATGGTTCAGCGTGACCACTACTATGCGATAGTGGACGAGGTCGACTCGATTCTGATAGACGAGGCAAGGACCCCTCTGATCATATCGGGGCCTACAAGCAGCAAGCTGGAAAACTACATCAGGGCCGACAAGGTTGCAAGGCAGATGGTGAGAGACGAAGATTTCACCGTCGACGAGAAGAACAGGGTGATCCTGGTAACCGAAAAGGGGATAGAGAAGGCCGAGAAACTGTTCGGTGTAGACAATCTCTATTCGATGGAGAACGCGATTTTGTCCCACCACCTCGATCAGGCTCTCAAAGCCCACAATCTCTTTGAAAAGGATGTAGACTACGTCGTCAAGGATGGCGAGATAGTGATCGTCGACGAGTTTACCGGAAGGCTTTCGGAAGGGAGGCGCTTCAGCGAAGGACTCCACCAGGCACTCGAGGCTAAAGAGGGCGTCGAGATAAAGGAGGAGTCGCAGACCCTTGCCGACATTACGTTCCAGAACTACTTCAGAATGTACGACAAGCTTGCGGGCATGACGGGAACGGCTCAGACCGAAGCTACCGAGTTTGCAGAGATCTACAACCTCGATGTCATATCCATACCGACGAATGTGCCGGTCATTCGCAAGGATCAGCCCGACCTGATCTACAAAACCGAGAGAGAGAAGTTCGACGCGGTTATCCGTGACATAAAGGAGCGTAACAAAAAGGGGCAGCCCGTACTTGTCGGAACGGCCTCTATCGAGAAGTCCGAAGCTCTCCACGCCCTTTTGAAGAAGGAGAAGATCCCGCACAACGTTCTGAATGCCAAAAACCATGAGCATGAGGCCGAGATAATCAAAGATGCCGGCAAAAAGGGTGCCGTAACGATCGCTACGAATATGGCGGGACGCGGAGTCGACATCAAGATAGACGACGAGATACGTGCCCTGGGCGGTCTGTACATAATCGGTACGGAGCGCCATGAGAGCCGCCGTATAGACAACCAGCTGAGGGGCCGCTCAGGCCGACAGGGCGATCCGGGAGAGAGCCGCTTCTATCTGAGCCTCGAAGACCATCTGCTCAGGATTTTCGGCAGCGACCGCATCAAAACGATTATGGAGCGAATGGGTGTCGAAGAGGGTGAGTATATCGAGTCGAAGATGGTCACACGAGCCGTCGAAAAGGCGCAGAAGAAGGTGGAGAACCTCCACTTTGAATCGAGAAAGCATCTTCTCGAGTATGACGACGTCGCGAACGAGCAGCGCAAAATTGTCTACCGTTTCCGCCATGAACTTCTCAATCCAGAGTTTGAGATAGGCCAGAAGATAGACAGCATAAGAGAGGAGTATCTTCAGGGGCTTTTGGCGGAGTGTTCCATATACGAAGGTGCTCCGCAGGAGGATTTCGAGCTCGAGAAGCTGAGACTGAAGCTGATGGAGGATACCGGCGAGGAGTTCGACGAAGAGGAGCTTGCGGGGCGCGACTACCGCACTCTATACGAACTGCTTCTGAATCAGTTAAAAGAGCGCTACGAGACGAAGATGGGGGTCATAGATCCAAACCAGCGTAACGAAATAGAGCGCATCATCTATCTCCAGGTGCTCGACAACGCCTGGAGAGAGCATCTTTATCAGATGGATATTCTAAAAACCGGAATCGGGCTGCGCGGCTATAACCAGAAAGATCCTCTCGTCGAGTATAAAAAAGAGAGTTACAACCTCTTTACGGAGCTTGTAGAGTCGATCAAGTTCGAAACTCTCAAGACTCTATACATGATACGATTCAAATCTGAAGAGGAGTTGGCACAGGAGGAGGCCGCACTCGAGAGGATGAGGGCACAGATGGAGGCCGCCACTGCCGAGATCGAGACCAACAAGGATGAGGAGCTCAAGCCGATCGTAAAGAGTAAAAAGCCTGCACGCAACGATCCCTGCCCCTGCGGAAGCGGAAAGAAGTATAAGCAGTGCTGCGGCAAGAGCGGCCCGAAACGCGGAGTGCTGGCTGCAGAACAGGTATGAACAGCCGCTTTGTAAACACGATGGTCAGGCGCTACCTGCGCTTCGACCCGGAACACCCCTTTATATTTCTTTCGGCCGTTCTCGCATTTTTCGGTATAGCGATCGGCGTTACGGTTCTGATAATAGCTATGGCCATAATGAACGGAATGGAGAAGGAGTTCGAAAAGCGGCTCTTTGTCATGAACTATCCCCTGACGATCTACCCGAAAGTGAGAGGCTCCGTGGATGAAGAGCTTCTTGAAGCTCTCGAAGAGAAGTTTTTCGATCTGAAATTCAGCCCATATATGCAGACACAGGTTCTCATACGCAAGGGGAGCACTCTAAAAGGCGGGCTGCTCTTTGGAGTCGATCCCAAGAGGGAGAGGGAAGTCAACCCCGTCTTTGCAAGAGCCTATACCGAGCCGTTCGGAAAGTATGGTGTAATAGTCGGCAAACCGCTGGCGAGGGAGTTGGGGATCGAAAAGGGAGAAAAGATAATGTTTCTCTTCTCGCGTATGGAGCCGGCCGGTCTGAGTTTCATGCCGCTTTCGAAGCGTTTCAGGGTTGAAGGGCTTTTCAGATCGGGTCTAAATGCCTACGACGAGAGCTACTACTACACGACCTTCAGGACATTCGAAAAGATATTGAAAAGAGAGAAGAATATATACGACGGGATACATATCGAGTCGAAAAATCCGATGCAGGATATAGAGCTGATACGCTCAGAGCTTCCCTCCACGGTAGGGATAATGGGGTGGTGGCAACAAAACGGCAACTTCTTTGCCGCTATGCAGATGGAGAAGAGAGCTCTCTTCATTGTCTTGATGCTAATTATACTCATCGCATCTTTGAATATCGTAAGCTCTCTGCTTATGACCGTAATGAGCAGGCGGAGTGAGGTTGCGCTTCTGCTTTCGCTCGGTGCTTCCAAAAAGGAGATAATGCAGCTCTTTTTCAGGCTCGGGTTGATAATAGGACTCGGAGGTATCGTCGTGGGAACACTCCTTGGACTCGGCGGGATGGAGATTTTGGGCAAATTCGACATCGTCACACTCCCCGAGGATGTATACGGCACAAGCAGACTGCCGCTCGATCTCGACTGGAGAGACTTTGCGGGCATCATAGTCGGCGCCTTCCTTATAACTCTATTTTCATCACTCTATCCCGCAAAGAAAGCGTCACAGATCGATCCTCTAAGTGTCCTTAGAAACGAGTAGTCCCGTAACGTTTATTCGAATATTTTAAAAGGAAGCGTCAGGGTCCGTTCCAGTATGTTCAGAGGCGCTTTTATCAGATCTTTAGTGGCCTCCGTCGAGACCTTCGGGTCGTTAAGGTCCCCTTTTACATTCAGCGTTACCGCAAGGGTCCCGTCTTTGCCGAATATCAGGTATCCCGCGACAGGAATCTTGTTGAGCACATTCGTTAGACTCTCCAAAAAGTGAATCTGGAGTTTCAGGGCTATCATGTCTTTTTTTAGATCGATGGTCCCTTTTCCGGTAATTTGCGCGCTGTAGCCCTCAATGACGATCTTTTTGAAAAATAGTGTACCGTCTTTGAAACGGTAGTCGAGCGCACCGCGCTTGATTTTGAATCCGTTCTTGCTGAAGCCCGGATTCTTGAGAGTCAGAATCGCCGGTATAGTGTTTAGTGTAGCCAGAAGGTTGTTGTAAAAGGCGGTTTTCGCCCATAATGTGTCGCGCATCAATATCGTTCCGTTGAAGTCGTCCATAACCCCTTTGGCATCGAAATCGAAACTTCCGCCTTCGAGCTGGTCGAGAGTCGTAAGGCCCTTCATTATGGTGTCTGAGAGGTTTTTGCCGGCCACATTGAGCTTTCCGTCTTCTACGATACCCCTTATCTCGCCGTCTCTATGTTTCGTTTCGAACTTAATGCTCAACGGATCGGTATATACCTTCACGTTGTAGAAGTTGCACGGAAGTTCAAGCCTTTTGTATGAGAGTCTGCTCCTGTGTCCCTCGATGTATAGCAGGTGAGGCGCAAGAGACTCCTTGCCGGACGCGTTTTTCATGCTCTTTCGATAGGTTAGTACATTTTGCAGAAGATTGTCGACATCTATGTCTACATCTTTGATATTGAAAAAGGTACGCTCCTGCTGGGCAGTGATAAAGAGTCTGTCGTTGATTCGGATATGGGTCTGGCTCTGCGAGCCGTCGACCGTAATTTCGAAGTTCTCCAGCGGGTTGCCCGCGACTTCGAATATATCGTTGGGGTACTTCAGGTCGGCATCCGCATGAATCCTGGAGTCGTTGTAGTCTACATGAAGCCTGCCCCCTTCGACACCACTTAACGGACCCCTGAAAAACGGCTTAAGCAGCTTCAGATTATAGGCATCGGCCTCTACCCCGCCTCCTCGGCGATATTTTAGACCGATCTTGAACTCCGGCATAGAGAACCTTATGTCCTTGTTGAAATCGAGAAGAACTTCGGTCTGTTTCAAACTCCGCATATCGATCAGATTCAGCCCGCGGTATTCGAAGGCCGCTCTCTCCAATAGAGGGGCGAAGATTCCCTTCTTGGCCTTCAAATCGATCGAACCGCTCAAATTCGCGTCGAGATAGGGTTCATACGTTATCCGGCAGGGAAGAATCTCTATTTTGCTCTCTTTGGAAATAACGTTCAGCCCTTTAACGGGCAGAGGTACGACATTGTCGAACAGAAGCTTCGCATATTTCGATCTGTACTGTCCGCTATATTTTACGATCTTGCCCGAGGCCAAGCCTACGGTGAAATCTACGACGGCATCGGTGACCCCTTCGGTCTGCACAAACGGAAGGGCGATACCGTACGCGTTCAGTACGGCTTTTACGGATTTGTCTATTTTGCCTTTTGCGACTATATGTGCGTCGAGTTCGGCCATTCTGTTCGTAAGGTTGCGTATTTTTACGTAGCTGCCGTCGAGTCTTTTGCCCTCATATCGAGGTTTGTGGAGTCTGAACGAGAGAGTGTCGTTTCGCAATCGTACGTCGATCTGCGCAGCTGCGACAGGGGGTACGTTCGGATGAAAGTGTATCTTGGCATCGTAGGCGGTCGCGAAGCCCATCAGCTTTGTCGGATCGAATTCTATCGTCCCGCCCTTTTTAAGGTAGAAACCTCCCCTCAGATAGTGGAGAATATATCTTTTTGCGGGGATTTTCGGATAGATCCACACTTTGATCTCTTCAGGAGGGTCTATATAGTCGATAAGGGGCTTTATCGAGGAGCAGGGTTTCGAATCGAGTTCGAAAGAGAAGTACTCCTTTTTGTGGTTTATTCGGAAGCTCCCCTCGATGCCGAATGCATCGTATAGTCCGCTGCCGCTCCACTCCTCTTTGTGAAGGTCGTATCTTATAAGCCCCGAAAGCTCCGCATTCGGATCTTTTATAAGCAGTTTTGCGACCCTGGCTTCGAGAGTTTTGGTTTTGGGGTCGAAACGGATTTGCGAGGCGAGGCTGAATCTGTCCGACTCGAAGTAAAATATGTCGCCGCTGTATAGTAGATGAAAAATCCTATCTCCGATAGTCAACTTTTTTATCGTGACTTCACGAAAGTATTTCGGCAGATACTCCACCGCTGTAGCTATGTTGTCGAGCTCTTTTACCGTTTTTGCGGGGCGGTTCCGCTTATGTACAACGATAGAGTCTACGGAAATGATCAGTTTTTTATCGAGTTTTATGTAGAATTGGTTCATTTCAAGGCCGGGCAGTGAAACTTTAGGTATCGTAACGCCCGAGAGAAGAAGAGAGAATAAAACTATGAAGATGAGCGTCAGAGTCAATAGAATCTTAAGTATGGTCGAATGGAGTAGTTTGGCCGTAGTAATAATCATTCTGTCGCTCTGCTATTATCTGATTCAACCGGTTAGGTCCAGTCGTGTAGTCTACCTGCCGGCGGGTTCGGTGGCGACGATTATATCATACCTGAACAAAATCGGAATGGATATAAACACTCTCGATCGCTATCTGGTCAGATTTTTCGGGTATCCCCAGAAGGGGTGGATAGATCTTGGAGCCGAAAGGCTGACCAAAGCGGATCTGCTATATCGTCTCACCCATGCAAAAGCGGCGATGACGGAGGTGACGCTCATTCCGGGTGAGACGAGAGAGATATTTTTTCAAGACCTCTCGCAGCGTCTTTATCTCGACAGACAAAAGCTGGAGAGATCGTACGGGAAATATGCACCCTATCCCGACGGTGTAATCTTTCCCGATACATACTATGTGCCCCTGGGCATTAGCGAGGAGCACCTCGTCTACTACCTGGTAAAAAAGTCGCTCGCCAGGCACGTGGGGCTGGCCAAAAAGTTTTTCGGCACATACAACCCCAAAAAATGGTTTCGATATGTAACGATAGCCTCTATTATACAGAAGGAGGCGGCCGATGCAGAAGAGATGCCGCTGGTTTCGTCGGTTATCTACAACAGGCTCAGAAAGAGGATGCCTCTTCAGATGGACGGAGCGCTCAATTACGGTAGCTACTCCCATCAGAAAGTTACAAAAAGGCGAATTCTATCGGACAATACGCGCTTCAACACATACAGATACAGCGGTCTGCCGCCCTATCCGATCGGCAGTGTCTCTCTCGATGCGCTCAAAGCGGCAGTTAAGCCGGCTAAAACAGAGTATCTCTATTTTGTGAAGGGAAAAAACGGAAAGCACATCTTTACGAAGAGTTACAGATCGCATTTGAGAGCCATAAAAAGTGTGAATAAATGAAACAGTAACGGCTATATGGGGCTGTATATTACCGCTATTTATCATGAACTAAAAGATTGATTGCTACTATAGACTCTACAAATCATTTAAGGAGAGAGTTATGGCATCAGCTCCAACTATTGTTTGGACTAAAATTGACGAGGCACCGGCACTCGCGACCTATTCGCTGCTTCCGATAGTCAAAAAGTTCGTCGGCAAGGCAGGGGTAGACGTTCGACTAAGCGACATTTCACTGGCGGGAAGGGTTCTTGCCGCCATGGGCAAGCAGGAGGATGAACTGGCAAAGCTCGGTGAACTGGTACTCAAGCCCGAAGCGAACATCATCAAACTTCCGAACATTTCCGCATCCGTTACGCAACTCAAAGAGTGTATAGCGGAGCTTCAGAGCCAGGGGTACGATATTCCCGACTATCCGGAAAATCCTCAGAACGATGAAGAGAGGCAGATCGCGGCGAAATATGCGACCTGCCTCGGTTCGGCGGTCAATCCGGTTCTTCGTGAAGGGAACTCCGACAGACGCTCCGCACATGCGGTCAAAAAGTATGCGAAAGAGCACCCTCACAGACTAAAGCCGTTCGCCGAAGATTGCAAGGCCCGCGTGGCTCATATGGAGGGTAAAGGCGACTTCTACGCTAACGAGAAATCTGTAATAGTTCCGAAAGCCCAGACGCTCAAAATCCAGCTCAACGACAAGGTACTCAAAGAGGTCGAGGTCGAAACAGACGAGGTGGTGGACGCTACCTTCATGTCAGTCAAGGCGCTTCGCGACTTCTACCTTAAAACGATAGAAGAGGCGAAAGAGAAAGGACTCATCTGGTCTCTGCACC
>WGAW01000135.1 GCA_015494675.1 Hydrogenimonas sp.
CTCCTCACTTCCGCAGCTGTCGCCTAAGGACTATTTTACGGTTTTTTCTCTTAAGGTTTCGGTTTTTGGACGAAGGAGATCTATCTCTGCAGTCTCAACTTTGCCAGAAAAAAGCCCTCCATACCGTTGTCGGGAACTATGCGGACGGAGTTTTTGAGTGAAGGGTCGAACCCCTTTTTGCGCCACGAGGTGAAGCCGGCTCTTACGTTCTTTACGGGCATATCGACCGGCTCTATGCGCAGATTCGGGAATTTTTTGAGCGCCTTGTCGACAACGGCCTCGTTCTCTTCGGGTTCGAAAGAGCAGGTCGCGTAAAGAAGCGTACCTCCCGGTTTCAGGCTCTTTACGGCCGATATCATGAGCCTGTTTTGCAGCTTCGACATCTCCTTTATCTTCCGTTCGCTCCAGTATGCGTAACTTTTGGGATCGAAACTTTTGAACTTCGCTTCTGTAGTGCATGGGGCATCCAGCAGAACCCGGTCGAACATAGCCGGGCACTTCGCTCCCACGCTTCTGCCGTCGGTCATATAGAGGTGCGCAATCTTCACGCCGCCCCGTTCGAGATTTGCCTTCAGGCGGAAAAAGCGATCTCTACCCGGCTCCACCGCCGAAAGCCACCCGCTGTTTCGCATCATCGCGGCGATCATCAGCGACTTGCCGCCTGGGGCGGCGGTGAGGTCCAGAACCGTCTCGCCGGGCTCCGGGGCCAGCAGCAGCGGCGCAAGCATCGACGAGAGGCTCTGTATGTAGATCTCTCCGTTTTCGAAAAGCTCGCTGCGGCTCAGGAGCTCTCTAAATGTTGCGTCCGCCCTATATGCGTAGCAGTACCACTCGACAGGTTCGGGCTTCACTCCCATATCACAAAGCTTTTTCAAAACGGCCTGCGGATCGGCCCTGAGCGGATTTATGCGAAAAGTGACCTCTTTTCTTCTCTCGAAGGTTTCTATAATCCTCTTTGCATCCTGCGGATAGATATCATACAGGCGCTCCAGAAACTTTTCGGGCAGAGACATCTTCTATATACTGAATCCGTAGTAGGTGAACGCTTCGATTACAAGAGCGCTCGTCAGTCCCGCGGCGGCTCCGGCGACGAGGTCGTCGCCCATCACACCCCAGCCGCCCGGCGCTTCGCGGTCTATTTTGCCTATTATGGAGGGTTTCCATATATCGAAGATTCTAAAGAAGAGAAAACTCAAAACGAGAGCCGCCGGGGATACCCCGCTGAAACAGAGAGCCAGCCAGATACCGGCGACCTCGTCGATCACGATGCGCTTGTCGTCATGTATGCCGGTTCTCGCTTCATAGAGGTTTATATGTTTGACTGCGGCGAGAGTAACGAGAATCGTAAGCAGAAATAGCGTCTCTACCGACACGAACTTTATAACGAGGGCTCCCGAAAAGAGGCCGACGATGCTTCCCCATGTGCCGGGGGCTTTGGGAAGCAGGCCGCTGCCGAGGGCTGATAGAAAGAGTTTTTCGCTTCTATTCATCTATGCTCCAGTCACTTCAGGGATGTAGTCTGGTAGAGTTTCATCAGTTTGATGTAGAAATCCTCTTCGTTCTGGTTCTCCAGCAGCCCGGAGCCCGGCATCAGATCGTAGTAGATCTTTTCGAGGTTTTCGAAACGCCCGGGGAAGAGATGGGCCAGAATCATAGCCGAGAGCTCTTTGCGAATCAGGACCGCCGGCGGCAGCAGACCCTTTTTGAGCAGTTCCAGAATGGAGTCGGCGTGGTAGGAGATGTGGTGGTGCTCTCCGTGCGGGCAGGTCCGGCTGCTCACGAGCGTGCGGCAGATGTCGCAGTAGGCATATTCGGGAGCAGTGTGAATCTCTATCGAGAATCCCTTTATATGGTCGAATACCGACTGTATGCGGTTCTTGTCGTAAAAAGAGCCGAGCCCTGCATGGTTTTGGCCTATCACGAGCTCGTCGCACCCGTAGTTTTGGGCCACGAGCGCATCGAGAATCACCTCGTTGTAGCCGGCGAATATGTATGTGTACTCCAGCGGTACGATTACAACCCTGTTTGCCGGAAGGTAGTTTTTTACGAAATACTCCATCGATCGGTAGCGCAGTTCGTAAGGGAGCGTGCCGTCCTCCCTGTAGGGCTTGAATAGGAAGATTACGACGAGATCGGAGCGATCCAGCGTGGTTCTAATGAGCCTCTCGTGCGCCCTGTGAAGAGGGCGCGCCGCCATCATAAGGGCACTCGTCTGTTTGGCGCCTATACGGTTTTTAGCCGTCGCTATCTGCTCTTTGATCTTCCCCGGATCGGGATACTCCACACGGTACCTGCCGCTTATTGCGTAGCGTCCGAGACGCTTCATTGTGGCCTGTACCCCGGGATGAGACTCGTTTTGGGTTCCGTAAATCTCCTGAACCCTCGCCTGTGGGTCGATCTCGAAGACCTCTTTTGTCTCTATCCAGCCTACGACCTTACCGTCGACGATGAGATCCGCCTTCTCTTTGGGCTTCAAAGATTTCAGAATCTCTTCGTTGCGTTTTCCTTTGGGGGCCAGTATGAACGGAAAAGGGAAGCTGTGCCCTTTGTAGAGTTTGGTGCGATTGACCTCTCTGGCGGTCTTGCTGTCCATCAAGCCGTCGACAGGCTTGAGCAGTCCCTCCTGCACAAGAGCAAGCGTAGAGAGTGCTTCATGGTCTATGTATATAGCTTTTTTGTCCAAAATATATCCTTTTTGCATGGCCGGTGCATCGGTGCTATAGGAGTTCCGGCAGCTATGTCGCAATCGACAGCTTCTACTTCTTTTTGAAGATTCCGTACTTTTTTCTCTTCTCCCAGAGAGATTTTCGTGAAATTCCAAGCTTCTTGCTGAGCTCGGTATCGGGAAACTTGCTCTGGTATATATGTATAATGAACTTTACATAGTCATCTATCGTCAATATCTCGGTGCGGTCGAAAATCTTGTGTTCGCTGATCATCTCTATCGACTCCAGACCCTCCTCTTCGAAGCTCTCTGTAGTGGAGCTGATTACATCTCTCCCCTCCACAGCAGATAGAAAAGCTTTGCGTTCACTCTTTTTGAGTGTCTGGAATTCGGGCATATAGACAATAGACTCATCTTCTATTCTATTGAATTTCTCCATCCACGAAGAGTCGCTTAACGGCACGTATTTCAGAGGCCTTTTAAGCTCTTTGGCCAGCGCGAACGCGAATGCGTCGGCCTGTTTCTGATAGTTTGTCTTTATCATGACGGGAAGCCTGCACCTGATTTCCGAAGGCAGGCGGACATTTTTCATCTGGTGCGCCATATACTCTTCGTAAAGTTCACACTCCTGCTTCAGCCGCCTGTAGTCATGAAAGTGATTTATCTTTCTTATCAGCTCTTCTATCATGAATGGCTTTTGTATATAGTCCTGGGCGCCCGACTTCAAAGGATCGGTTACGGTGTCGTTGCTGATATACGATACCATAAGGAGGATAATCTCGTTTTTGAATCTGTTTATTATCGGGTAGAAATCCTGCCCCGATAGATTGGTAGACAGAAGTATCACGTCGTAGCGTCTCTTCTGGGCCAGTGCGTCGTTGACCGTCGCGAAAATATCGCATTCGTGTCCGAAGTCGACCAGTTTGCCCGCAATGCTCTGCGCAAGATAGATTTCATCTTCGACGATCAATATTCTCATTGTTCGGTCCAGTCGTGAAATTTCAGGGTGGCGGTCGCCGAAACTGCAACCCCCTCTTTGCGCCCGACAAAACCGAGCCCCTCAGTAGTAGTGGCCTTTACATTCACAAAGCGGGACTCTATGCTAAGAAGAGAGGCCAGCTTATCTCTCATGCGCTCTTTGTAGGGGGAGAGTTTCGGTGCCTGCGCGGCGATCGTCAAGTCGGCATGGACGATATCGAAACCGCAGCGGCGGATTTTTTTAACCACCTCTTCAAGCAGCTTGCCTGAGTCGGCTCC
>WGAW01000136.1 GCA_015494675.1 Hydrogenimonas sp.
AGGCAAAGTCGTTCAGAAGAGCGGGATTTGCGAATGTAGATTTCATCTGGCCGGTCGAAGGGGAGCTTAGCAGCCCCTTTGGGCTCAGAAGGGTCCTAAACGGCAAGCCCGGGGCTCCGCACAGGGGCATAGATATAGCGGCTCCCGCAGGAGAGCCGGTGTCGGCCGCGGCGGATGGCGTGGTCGTCGATGCGGGGAGCTTCTTTTTCAGTGGAAACCTCGTTTTTATAGAGCATAGAGAGGGGGTCGTCACCACCTATGCGCATCTTGACAAAATAGCCGTCCGTCCGGGTGAGCGGGTAAAAAAGGGGGATCTTGTGGGATATGTAGGCTCTACCGGCCGCGTAACGGGGCCGCATCTTCACTTCGGCGTGATGGTAGATTCGGTATATGTGGATCCGATCCTTTTTCTTCCGACACGACATCCGTCAAGTGCGGCGGCGGAAAAATTGAGTAAAATTAGCCACGGCCCGGCCGGCAGAAATCCACACCATAAATAGATAAGGTTGCCACATGTTGCCCAGTCAGCACCTGACACTGAAAAAGTTCGAGCAGTTCAAAGCCGCGATGCGCCCCTACGACTACTTCGAAATGCTCGATACGCTCGACTTCGAGAGCCTGGGAGAGGGAGACCGTTTCTACCTTCAATGTTTCGGCATATACAACAGTGAGCTCGAAGAGGAGACCTTTATGCTCCGCATACGCACCGCGGGCGGGCGTATAAAGGCGGAGCACTTCACTTCAATTGCCGCCATAGTCAAAGAGCATGACCTGCAGATGGTGCTAACCGCGCGTGCCGGCATTCAGCTGCACGGGCTTGAGGCCGACAATGTTTTGGAGGTTTTCAAAGAGGTAAACGGTATGGACGGTCTTACGACCTGGCAGACCTTCGGAGACAACATAAGAAACGTAGTGACAGACCCGTACGACGGCGTGGGCAAGAGCTGCAAAATGGAGGTCTACCCCCTCATAGAGAGGATGCAGAGCTTTTTTTTGAGAAACCCGGAGCTTGTCGGCATGCTTCCCAGGCGCGTCTCCGTAGGTATTACCGGCATGGAGTTCAACGCAGTTCCCCTCTTTTCGAACGATCTTCTCTTCGCACTCGCCAAAAGAGATGGAGAGTACGGTTTCAACGTCTACATAGGCGGGAAAAATACCGAAGTGGCGATGCCTGCCGACATATTTTTGCCTCCTGAGAATGCGGTAGAGTTTTTCGAGGCGCTCATCTACGCCTTCAACCGTTACGGCTCGAGAGAAAAGCGTACAAGAAGCCGGCTCTTTCATATGATAGAGGATATCGGTATGGAGGGGCTGAAGCAAAAAATTGCCGAGTTTTACAAAAAGCCGTGGTCGGAGGCCGGTGAGCTTCTACTGAAAAAGCGTGATTTCGGTGATCTCGAAGAGCTTAAAGACGGTAGCTTCGGCTACCGCTACCGTACCGACTACGGGGTGGTTGGGCCCGAAGAGTTCGAAGCCATCGCGCGGTTTGTTGCGGCGGAAGGCGCAGAGGTGCGTCTGGGCATCGACCAGCAGATATATATTTTGGGGCTAAAAAGCGCGGAAGTGCCGTTTGAGAAAAGAGATACCGCCCCGACGGTGGTCGCCTGTGCAGGAAGCGAGTATTGCCCATTCTCTTACTGGAGCATCAAGGATGAGTCCCATATGCTTCCGCAGAGCGAAATAGAGGAGTGCGGCGCGGTTGTCGGCTTTTCCGGATGCCTCAAAGGGTGCGGTCGCCACAAACATGCCGACATCGGAATTGTGGGGCTCAGATCGAGCAGGTTCGGCAAAGACGACAGATCGGCGCGAATATTTCTCGGAGCCGAATATACATCGGGCAAGAGGGCGGCGGAGGCGGTGTTTCAGAGTGTGCCGCTGGCCGAAATGGGCAGGGTGGTCTCTCTGGTGCTGGATGAGTTTAAAAAGAGCGGCTGCGATACGTTCGAGGAGTTTTCGGCTACGGTGCTGAACCGTTTCGAGCCGGAGTTTCTCTCTTTGTGGTTTATGGCGAAGCTGGAGAGCGGATCTGAAGCCGTGCTCGATCCGCAGATGGAGCAGATGGAGCTTTTGAACCGCAGTTTTGAAGGCAGAGAGTATATAGAGGTAGCTAAAAAGAACGGATTTTCCGAAGCGGCGGGCAGAATCGTCAAGGATTTGTGGTACGAGCAGGAGGCGCCGGAGGTGCGGCATGTAAAACCGAGTGAAAGGAGATTGCGCTAAAGGCGTTTTGCGGATGGAAGAGAAAAAGAGAGAGAAGTACCTCACGGCAAGATACAGGCGCGAGCTGGAGCGCTACCTTAACAGGGTCGTCTCTTTCGCTATGGGTGTAGAGTTTGAAAAGAGCGATTACGAAAACATGGTTCAAAAGGCCCTGCAGAAGCTTCAAAAAGTGCAGAAGGTTCCTCTCTATAACGACTATTTCGAAAAGCTGGAAGCCTTTATAGAGATGACAAGAGCGCTTGCGGGAAGTGAAAGGGAGGCAGGCGATATACGGAGTGAGATTCTACACGAGGCCAACCGGATAAGAAAATCGAAACGCAAGAAGAGTTATAGCCGCAAGTCGAAGAGGGCCTCGCGGGACGAGGGATACTGAGGTAATCGGGGTGCATTCCGACTTTTCTGGCCGCAGAGAAGTATATAGATTTTATTACTAATAACTTTTATGTATTGTATAATGTATAAAATCTATTAGTAAGGGGGTATGATGTTCAGTGTCGGACGACCGGTGACGGGCAGAAACTTCTTCGACCGTTCGAAAATGGTAAAAAAGCTTGTCGCTTTTATCGATGACGGACAGGATGTAATGGTCAAGGCCCCGAGAAGATACGGCAAAACATCTCTTATAAAGCAGGCTTTCGAAATATCCAAAAAAGAGCATATATATGTCGATCTCAGAAGGGAGAGGAGCCTCTCCTCGGCTGCCGAGAAGATTGTCGACAGAGCCTACGAGAGTGCCGGCATGAAGGGTTTTGCCGCTGCATTGAAAAAGAGTGTGGTGGATCTGCTTAGCATAGCCGAAAAGGAGCTTTCGGTCGATCTCGGTATCGTGAAGGGTTCTGTAAAGCTTTTCGAGCAGAAGGGTGAAAAGGGTGAAGAGGAGCTGCTGGCCGCCGCGCTCGACAACGTTTTCGAGCTCGCAAAAGGGCTTGGAGTGCGTTTTTACATCGTTTTCGACGAGTTTCAGGATATCGGCAGATTCGGCGTCTCCAAAGATCGGGTGCTGGACACTCTAAGGGGCACCATACAGCACCACGGAGATAGTGTCAGCTACTATTTTCTGGGCAGTATAGAGACAATCATGAGCGAAATCTTCGAAAACAGGAAATCGCCGTTTTACAACTACTGCCGCCGTCTGACACTTGAGCCGTTCGATATAGGCGAGATAAAAAAGGATCTGATAGCGGCGTTTCGCAGAAGAAAGATAGTTTTCGAAGATGAGGGGGCTCTGGAAGAGACTCTTCGAAAGCTGTCGGGTCATCCGGCGAATACAATGGTCGTTATGCAAAACCTCTACTATATTGCGCTGGAGAAAGAGATAAAGAGCCTGGGCCCGGAAGATCTGAAAAGAGCCTATAGAGACGGTTACGATGAGGTGCTTGACCTGATAGAGGAGTATATAGGGGAGATAAAAGCCAAGAAACATCACCACGATGTGATATACAGGCTCGCTAACTCTTTGCCGCAGGAGCTAAAGGGGGCGGCATTGAGGCAGGTGTTCAGGGGGCTGGAGAATATGGGCCACATAACACGTACGGGCAGGGGAGAATATAGAATCAACGACGGATATCTTGTCGATTATCTGAGAGAGCAGTGAGAAAAAAGAGTGGTTTGGAGAGATTGTTGGCAAAAAACCTTGACAATGAGTGCAAAAGATATTAAAATTGCACTCCATTTTTAGTCGCCGGTGTAGCTCAGTTGGCTAGAGCAGCTGATTTGTAATCAGCAGGTCGCGGGTTCGAGTCCCATCACCGGCTCCATTTTTTTCGTCAGTGTTTGTACCAGAGTAGACAATGACGGTGGGATACTCAAGTGGCCAACGAGGGCAGACTGTAAATCTGCTGGCTTTCGCCTTCGGAGGTTCGAATCCTCCTCCCACCACCAGTCGAATCAGATGGCTGCGGGAGTAGCTCAGTTGGCTAGAGCATCAGCCTTCCAAGCTGAGGGTCGCGGGTTCGAGTCCCGTTTCCCGCTCCATTACGAAATCTGGGAGCTGAAATTTAGATTCTTGCAATCGAACGAGGAACTGATTCGTCTCATGCTGCATGAGACCGACTGCATACCTCTGATAATTCACTCCTAGCAGACAACCATGCCCAGATAGCTCAGTGGCAGAGCACTTCCTTGGTAAGGAAGAGGTCGGCGGTTCAATCCCGCTTCTGGGCTCCACCAGCCGGTCGGATTCGGAAAATCTAAAAGGCTGCGGAGCGCAAAAGCATACATTGACTAAAACTTTGGTATAATACGGCGCACATTTTGGCAGGGTGCCTCTGTAAATGTTCTATAAATAGACTCCAAGCCCGCTTCGGTCCGCTGCTGAAGCGAACTCAGCATTAGCGTAGCCGAAGGGGCTTTGAGTCCGGACGGATGCGTAAAAAAGGTTTTAAGCGCGGTTTATCTGCGCGTGAGCCCGCTGCTGAAGCGAACTCAGCGTTAGCGTAGCCGAAAGGGGCTTTGCCCCTTCGGCGTATTTAACAGATGGAATATTTGCAGAGGTACCCTATTTAATTCTTTTACGGAGGACATTTATGGCTAAGGAAAAATTCGAACGTACCAAGCCGCACGTTAACATCGGTACCATCGGTCACGTTGACCACGGTAAAACTACTCTGACTGCAGCGATAACTGCGGTTCTCGCCACTAAAGGTGAAGCAGAGCTTATGGATTACGATCAGATCGACAACGCTCCGGAAGAGCGTGAGCGCGGTATTACGATCGCTACGTCTCACGTCGAGTACGAGACCGAGAAGCGACACTACGCGCACGTCGACTGCCCGGGACACGCAGACTACGTCAAAAACATGATTACCGGTGCAGCTCAGATGGACGGAGCGATTCTGGTTGTTTCAGCGGCTGACGGCCCGATGCCCCAGACTCGTGAGCACATTCTTCTGTCCCGCCAGGTCGGTGTTCCCTACATCGTAGTATTCATGAACAAGGCGGATATGGTAGACGACGAAGAGCTGCTCGAACTTGTCGAAATGGAGATCCGCGAACTTCTCAACGAGTATGACTTCCCGGGTGACGACACTCCGGTGATCGCAGGTTCAGCTCTCAAAGCACTCGAAGAGGCGAAAAGCGGCACACTCGGCGAGTGGAGCGAGAAGATACTCGAGCTCATGGACGCTGTTGACGAGTACATTCCTACTCCTGAGCGCGAAACTGACAAAGATTTCCTTATGCCGATCGAAGACGTCTTCTCAATTTCCGGTCGCGGTACCGTCGTAACCGGACGTATCGAGCGCGGAAAAGTTTGTGTCGGTGACACAATCGAAATCGTCGGAATCCGAGATACCCAGTCTACTACGGTAACGGGTGTCGAGATGTTCCGTAAAGAGATGGAGTGCGGTGAAGCCGGCGACAACTGCGGTGTACTTCTTCGCGGTACAAAAAAAGAGGAGGTCGAGCGCGGTATGGTTCTTTGTAAGCCCGGCTCAATCACTCCTCACACGAAATTCGAAGCCGAGATCTACGTACTTACAAAAGAGGAAGGTGGACGACACACTCCGTTCTTCAACGGATACCGCCCGCAGTTCTACGTACGTACTACAGACGTTACCGGTGCTATCAAACTGCCGGAAGGAACAGAGATGGTAATGCCCGGTGACAATGTTAAAATCGAGGCAGAGCTTATCGCTCCTATCGCGATGGAAGAGGGTACACGCTTCGCGATCCGTGAAGGCGGACGTACCGTCGGCGCAGGTGTTGTTTCCAAAATCCTCGCATAATCAAAGAATCTAAAGGCGGTCGACGGCCGCCTTTGCCTAAGGACAAGAAGATATGAGAATCAATATTGGGCTCAAATGCAGCGAGTGCGGAGAGATAAACTACACGACAAGCAAAAACTCCAAGACTCACACCGAAAAGTTCGAGACTAAAAAGTTTTGTCCGCGCTGTAACAAGCACACACTTCACAAAGAGGTGAAACTCAAAAGCTAAACCCGGGACGGGTTGGCTTTTTTAGGGCAGTAGCTCCAATGGTAGAGCATCGGTCTCCAAAACCGAGTGCTGGGGGTTCGAGTCCCTCCTGCCCTGCCACGTTAAGGAAATGAAATCATGGAAAAATTGATCAGCTATATCAACCATGCCAAAATTGAAATCTCTAAAGTTATTTTTCCGACGAAACTGCAGGTTCGGCAGGCTTTTTTTGCCGTTTTCGTTGTAGTGACCGTCATATCACTCTTCCTTGCATTGATTGATGTCATCATGTCCGCATCACTCTCTGCCCTGATCTGAAAAGGGGTTTAAATGGCACATAAATGGTATGCGATACAGACCTACGCCGGAAGCGAGCAGAGCGTAAAACGCGCTATCGAAACGATGGCGGAACAGCTCGGAATCCGGGACAGAATCGAAGAGATCGTCGTTCCGACTGAAGATGTAATCGAGGTAAAGAACGGCCAGAAGAAGATAACAGAAAGGTCGCTTTACCCCGGCTATGTCTTTGCCAAAATGGATCTCGATACCGATCTTTGGCACAAGATACAGTCGCTTCCGAGGGTCTCACGTTTTATCGGAGAGTCCAAGAAGCCGACTCCGCTAAGCGAAACGGATGTCGCGAATATACTCGACAAGGTACAAAACCGTGCGGCTCCCAAGCCTAAAATTTCATTCGAGCCGGGTGAAATGGTCAGGATTGTCGAAGGGCCGTTCGCCAACTTTACCGGTATGGTCGAAGAGTACGACCTCGAACACGGCAAGTTGAAACTGAACGTTTCGATATTCGGTAGAAGTACACCGGTCGAGATACTCTATTCGCAAGTCGAAAAAATCATCTAAAATTCAGAAGAAGGAAAAGGCAATGGCAAAAAAAGTTGTTGATGAATTCAAGCTGCAGATACCTGCCGGCAAAGCGAACCCCTCTCCTCCGGTAGGCCCGGCACTGGGTCAGCGAGGTGTTAACATTATGGAGTTCTGTAAAGCTTTCAACGAAAAGACAAAAGATATGATGGGCTACAACATCCCGGTCGTCATTACAGTCTATTCAGACAGAAGCTTTACTTTCGTTACCAAGAAGCCGCCGGTTACGGATCTTATCAAAAAAGAGATCAACCTCCAAAAAGGTAGTGACAACCCGCTCAAAAACAAAGTGGGCAAGATCACCAGAGAACAGATTCTCAATATCGTAAAAACGAAGATGGACGACCTGAACGCACATGACGAAGAGGCTGCCGCCAAAATTATAGAGGGCAGCTGCAGAAGCATGGGTGTAGAGGTTATAGACTAAAAGATCTTCACCGCAAGATCTAAAAGATGCGGTAGCAAAAAAAATTTGCGGAGAAAATAGATGTCCAAAAAAGTTTCCAAAAGAGTACAGAAGCTGCTCGAAAAGATAGATACAGATAAAACATATTCGATCGAAGAGGCGACCAAGCTGGTCAAAGATCTCAAGTCTGCAAAGTTCGACGAGACGGTTGAACTGGCCCTCAGGCTCAATGTCGACCCCAGACATGCGGATCAGATGGTACGCGGTGCGGTGGTCCTCCCGCACGGTACCGGCAAAAACGTACGTGTAGCCGTTTTCGCGAAAGGGGCCAAAGCGGATGAAGCAAAAGAGGCGGGTGCCGACGTTGTAGGAGCTGAGGACCTGGTCGAGCAGGTTCAGAACGGAAACATAGACTTCGATATTGTTATAGCAACGCCCGATATGATGGGTCAGGTAGGTAAGATAGGGCGAATCCTCGGCCCCAAAGGTCTCATGCCGAACCCCAAGACCGGAACCGTTACGATGGATGTCGCACAAGCGGTCAAAAATGCAAAAGGCGGCCAGGTTAACTTCCGTGTGGACAAAAAGGGTAACATACATGCCGGCGTAGGGAAAGCGAGTTTCGATGCCGAACAGCTGGCTGAAAACATCAAGGCATTCGTTACCGCCATCAACAGGCAGAAGCCTGCCGCGGCAAAAGGCAAATATATCCAAAATGCAGCTCTTTCATTGACAATGAGCCCTTCGGTTAAGTTAGATGCGCAAGAGCTTATGGATATAAAATAGGTTAACTCTTTAAACAGATTACGACACTTTTGTCGAGAATAGGTTTTATCTTAGACTGGAGATAGTTAGGGGCGTAAGCTTAATCGGCTTCGGCCGCCCTTCTTGAAGTCTCTGTCGGAAAGGAGGAAATATGACCCGAAGCGAAAAAGAACGACTCGTATCTGAACTTTCCGATGCGTTCAAAAGTGCCGGCTGTGTCGTTATATGCGACTTCAAAGGCATGAGTGTGAAAGAGCTCGAAGAGTTCAGAAAGATCGGCTACGAGGCCGGTCTGGGTGCCCGCGTCATCAAAAACACGCTGGCTCAGATCGCATTCAGGAATGCCGGTGTCGAGGGCGTGGAACTCAACGAAACCAATATGGCCGTCTGGGGTGAAGATCCCATAGCAACCGCAAAGGCTGTGGCCAAGTTCGCCAAGGAGAACGACAAGTTCGTAATCAAAGGCGGGGTTATCGGTGAAGAGGTTGTCGATGCGGCCAAAATCGTCGAGTACAGCAAGCTTCTCGGACGCGAAGAGCTTCTCGGAATGCTGCTGTCCGTCTGGACCGCACCCATTCGCAACCTCGTTTGCGGACTCGACAATCTCGCGAAGAAGAAGGCGGAAGAAGCTGCCTGATAGATGCGGCATAGACCGCCACAGAGAAAAAAAATTCCTAACAGGAGATGAGAAATGGCAATCACCAAAGAAGAGTTGTTTGAATATATCGAAGGTCTTTCCGTACTTGAGCTTAACGAACTGGTCAAAGAGTTCGAAGAGAGATTCGGCGTATCAGCTACACCGATGGTTGTGGCCGGTGCAGCCGGCGGTGAAGCCGGCGGCGCAGCCGAAGAGCAGAGCGAATTCGACGTCATCCTTGCAAGCCCGGGTGCGAAGAAGATCAACGTCATCAAAGTCGTACGTGAAGTTACGGGACTCGGTCTCAAAGAGGCCAAAGAGGCTGTCGACAACGCACCTACTACTATCAAAGAGGGTGTCAGCAAAGAGGAAGCCGAAGAGCTCAAAGCCAAGTTTGAAGAGGCCGGCGCAAGCGTCGAAATTAAATAATATTTTAACATATTTACATAAAGGGAAGATTCAATCTTCCCTTTATCCGGTTTATTCTATCATTGTAACTTATGCTTACACTAACCGTATCGAATATAGATACATCCCGATGCAACACACTACTGAATGAGGTCTTAGCCCATGCTTAACAATCTTAAATCAGGGAACCGCCTACGTGTCGATTTTGCAAAAACTCCACAGGAGATCGATGTCCCCGATCTTTTGCAACTTCAGCACAGCAGTTACGACAACTTTTTGATGATCAATGAAAAAGATCGATCCAACAGCGGAATTGAACATGTTTTCCGATCTATCTTTCCGATACACGACCCGCAGAACAGACTGACACTCGAATATGCAGGGAGTGAGATAACAAAACCGAAGTACACTGTCAGAGAGTGCATGGAGCGCGGCCTTACATACGCCGTTTCGCTCAAGATGAAGGTCAGACTGGTTCTTTGGGAGAGAAACGACAAGACAGGTGAGAAAACCGGTGTCAAAGATATCAAAGAGCAGGCGATATTCGTCCGAGATATCCCGCTGATGACCGATCGAACCTCATTTATCATCAACGGAGTCGAGAGAGTCGTCGTCAACCAGCTTCACAGGAGTCCGGGCGTCATATTTAAAGAGGAGGAGTCCGCTACAGGAAGCAGCAAGCTGCTCTATACGGCCCAGATCATTCCCGATCGCGGATCGTGGCTCTACTTCGAGTACGATGCAAAAGATATCCTGTATGTCCGCATAAACAAGAGAAGAAAGATTCCGGTGACGATACTCTTTCGCGCACTGGGCTACGGCAAACAGGATATTTTGAAGCTCTTCTACCCCCTGATGACCATTCGTGTCAAGAACAACAAGTTCCTTATGCCGTTCAAGCCGGAGAACTTTGCGGGCCGAGTCGAGCATGACGTAAAAGACGAAGACGGCAACCTGAT
Source organism: Hydrogenimonas sp. (assembly GCA_015494675.1). Next base: position 10,193 of record WGAW01000136.1, read on the forward strand.
CATCGCAATGGGCAAGAGACTCTCTTCCAAAAGGGCAAAAAAACTTGTCGAAGACGGATTGAAGTGGGTCGAGTATCCTGTCGACATTCTGATAGAGCGCCATCTTGCCGAACCTATCATCGATAAAGAGAGCGGAGAGGTTCTGCTTGACACTCTTACTCAGCTTGATGAGAACAAGCTGAAAAAGATTCTCGATGCAAAGGTGAAAGAGTTCGTGATTGCCGACGATCTGGCCGGCGGTGTGGACCGCTCTATCATCAACGCTTTCAGCGCCGACCAGGAGAGTCTCAAGCTGCTTAGACAGACCGAGCAGATAGAGGATGAAAACGATCTTTCCGCGATTAGGATCTACAAGGTTATGAGACCGGGCGAGCCCGTTACCAAAGATGCCGCAAAAGCGTTCGTCAAGCAGCTCTTCTTCGATCCGGAACGATACGACCTGACGCGTGTCGGGCGCATGAAGATGAACCATAAGCTGGGCGTCGAGGTTCCCGAGTATGTGACGGTCATGACCGACGAAGATATCATAAAGACCGTTCAGTATCTCATTCGAGTCAGAAACGGGCAGGGGCATATAGACGATCGCGATCACCTCGGCAACAGAAGGATTCGCGCGATAGGCGAACTGCTCGGAAACGAGCTTCAAACGGGCCTTATAAAGATGCAGAAGGCGATCCGCGACAAGATGAGTACGATGAGCGGAAGCCTCGACGAGCTTATGCCGCACGACCTGATAAACTCGAAGATGATCACAAATACGATTCTGGAGTTCTTTACGAGCGGCCAACTGAGCCAGTTCATGGATCAGACGAATCCGCTTTCGGAAGTCACTCATAAAAGGCGTCTTTCGGCACTCGGAGAGGGCGGCCTCGTAAAAGAGAGGGCCGGATTCGAGGTTCGCGACGTCCATCCGACCCACTACGGCCGAATCTGCCCTATCGAGACTCCGGAAGGGCAGAACATCGGGCTTATCAATACGCTCTCTTCGTATGCGAAAGTAAACGATCTGGGCTTTATCGAGGCACCATACAAAAAGGTTGTCGACGGGAAGGTGACCAGCGAGGTAGTATATATGACGGCTACCCAGGAGGAGGGGCTCACTATCGCTCCGGCCAGTACCAAACTTTCGGAAGAGGGGGAGATTGTCGAGGATCTGATAGAGGCGCGACGCGACGGCGAGATTCTTCTTGTGGACAGAAGCGAAGTGGACTATATCGACCTGAGTCCGCTGATGGTTGTCGGGGTGGCCGCCAGCCTCATTCCGTTCCTTGAGCATGACGATGCCAACCGCGCCCTTATGGGGTCGAACATGCAGCGCCAGGGTGTTCCGCTGCTAATCTCCGAAGCTCCTATCGTAGGTACCGGAGTAGAAAAGGTGATCGCGAGAGACGCATGGGTGAGCATAAAGGCGAAGCGCAGCGGCATCGTGGAGAAGGTCGATTCTAAAAACATCTATATCATGGGCGAAGATGAGGATGGAGCCTTCATAGACCACTACCGTCCGCAGAAGAATATGCGTACGAACCAGAACACGACATTCAGCCAGGTGCCGATCGTCAAAAAAGGCGATCGCGTAGAGGCGGGGCAGGTGATCGCTGACGGTCCCAACATGGATCAGGGGGAGCTTGCCATCGGAAGGAACATCATGGTCGCCTTTATGCCGTGGAACGGTTATAATTTCGAGGATGCGATCGTCGTGAGCGAGAAACTGATTCGCGAAGATACCTTCACTTCGATACACATATACGAAAAAGAGGTCGAAGCGAGGGAGCTCAAGCACGGTGTCGAAGAGATCACACGCGATATCCCCAACGTCAGGGAGGAGGATATCCAGCATCTTGACGAGAGCGGTATCGTAAAGATCGGAACCTACATCAAGCCGGGCATGATCATGGTCGGAAAGGTTTCGCCGAAAGGCGAAGTGAAGCCGACCCCGGAAGAGCGTCTTCTTAGGGCCATTTTCGGCGAGAAGGCGGGCCATGTGGTGAACAAATCTCTCTACTGTCCCCCCTCTATGGAAGGTGTTGTTGTAGATGTCAAAATCTTTACGAAAAAAGGTTACGAGAAGGATCAGAGGGCGATCCGTGCCTATGAAGAGGAGAAGGCGGAGCTCGATCGCGAACATCACGACAAACTCCTTATGCTCGACAGGGAGGAGATGCTCAGAATTTACTCTCTACTCGGAAATGCCGTTTTGAAAGAGGATCTCGAGATAGAGGGCAAAGAGTTCAAAAAGGGTGAAAAGATCGGCAGGGAGGCGCTCGAGAGTGTTAACCGCTTCGCGCTTAACACTATCGCCAAGCACTTCGACGAAGATGTCCAGAACCGCTATGCCGCTTTGAAGAACCACTTTCAGGCACAGAAGAGGAAGCTGCGCGAAGATCATGAAGAGAAGCTCAACATTTTGGAGAAAGATGACATCCTTCCAAACGGCGTCACCAAGCTCGTCAAGGTATACGTTACCACCAAGCGCAAACTGAAAGTCGGTGACAAGATGGCGGGACGCCACGGAAACAAGGGTATCGTATCGAATATCGTTCCGGAGATGGATATGCCCTATCTCGAAGACGGTACGCCGGTAGAGATAATTCTCAACCCTCTGGGGGTTCCGTCTCGTATGAATATCGGGCAGATTCTCGAGGTGCATCTGGGTCTTGTCGGTAAGCGACTCGGGCAGCAGATTCAGGCGATATTCGATGAGAAAAAAGAGGGTTTCGTAAAGGAGCTGAGGGCCAAAATGGCCGAGATAGCGGATGTGGCGAAGCTGATGAACGCCAAAGAGACCCTGGAGAAGATGAGCGACGAAGAGCTGATAGAATACGCCAGAGACTGGTCCAAAGGGGTCAAGTTCGCGACTCCGGTATTCGAGAGCGTCAATGCGGAAGAGTTCGCGAAACTGTTCGAAATGGCGAAGATAGACTCCGACGGAAAATGCGTCCTCTACGACGGCAAGACCGGAGAGAGGATGAAAGAGCGTGTCAACGTCGGATATATGTATATGCTCAAGCTGCACCACCTCGTAGACGAGAAGATGCATGCGCGTTCCACCGGGCCGTACAGCCTCGTTACCCAGCAGCCTGTCGGCGGAAAGGCGCTCTTTGGAGGCCAGAGATTCGGAGAGATGGAGGTATGGGCTCTCGAAGCGTACGGAGCGGCCAACGTCCTTAAAGAGATGCTGACTATCAAGTCGGACGACGTTGAGGGGCGACTGCGCGCATACAAGGCGCTGACGAGAGGAGAAAACGTACCTGCTGCCGGTATTCCGGAGACCCTGTTCGTTCTTACCAAGGAACTTCAGGCACTCGCACTAGATGTAGAGCTTTTAGATGAGGAAGAAGAGAATGAAGAAACTGGTACCGATTGAAGTAACCGAAGATAAGCGCCCGAAAGATATAAAGGCGATTCAGTTAAGATTGGCAAGTCCGGAAAAGATCCTTTCCTGGAGTTTCGGAGAGGTCAAGAAGCCGGAAACCATAAACTACAGAACCCTTAAACCGGAGAGAGACGGACTATTCTGCGCCAAGATCTTCGGTCCGGTACGAGACTACGAGTGTCTCTGCGGAAAGTACAAGAAGATGCGCTACAAGGGCGTTGTGTGCGAAAAGTGCGGCGTCGAGGTTACAAGCTCGAAAGTGAGACGATACAGAATGGGCCATATCGATCTGGTAACCCCTGTCGCCCACATCTGGTACGTCAATTCGCTTCCGTCGAGAATCGGCACCCTGCTCGGGGTCAAGATGAAAGATCTGGAGAGGGTGCTCTACTATGAGGCCTATATCGTAGAGAACCCGGGCGAAGCAAGCTACGACAACGAAGGCAAAGCTCCGGTTCTCAAATACGATATCCTGAACGAAGAGCAGTTCCGGTCCATCTATCAGCGTTTCGCTGATACCGGCTTCCATGCCGAAATGGGAGGGGAAGTGATAAAACGGCTCCTCGCGGATCTCGATCTAGCCGAGCTTTTCCACTCTTTGAAAGCCGAGGTAGAGCAGACCGGCTCGGAGGCCAAGAGAAAGACTCTCGTGAAACGCCTGAAGGTGATAGAGTCGTTTCTTACATCCAACAACCGCCCGGAGTGGATGATGCTCGATGTGCTTCCGGTGCTTCCGCCCGATCTGCGTCCGCTTGTAGCGCTCGATGGAGGAAAGTTTGCCGTTTCCGACGTAAACGACCTCTACCGTCGCGTAATCAACAGAAACCAGCGTCTGAAGCGGCTCATGGAGCTCGATGCACCCGAGATAATTATCCGCAACGAGAAGCGAATGCTGCAGGAGTCGGTGGATGCGCTCTTTGACAACGGAAGACGCGGCAACGCGGTAAAGGGTGCGAACAAACGTCCCCTCAAGTCTCTGAGCGAAGTAATCAAAGGCAAGCAGGGGAGATTCAGGCAGAACCTTCTGGGTAAGCGTGTCGACTTCTCCGGACGTTCGGTCATAGTCGTCGGTCCGAATCTGAGAATGGATCAGTGCGGTCTGCCCAAAAACATGGCTCTGGAGCTCTTCAAACCCCACCTTCTGGCAAAGCTCGAAGAGAAGGGTTACGCCACCACGCTGAAGGCGGCCAAGAATATGATAGAGGAGAAGACGAACGAGGTTTGGGAGTGTCTGCAGGAGATTGTTGACGAGTATCCGGTAATGCTAAACCGTGCGCCTACGCTCCATAAACTATCCATACAGGCTTTCCATCCTGTGCTTATAGACGGAAAGGCGATACAGCTTCATCCTCTCGTATGTGCCGCCTTCAACGCAGACTTCGACGGGGACCAGATGGCCGTGCATGTACCGCTGGGTCAGGAGGCTGTAGCCGAGTGCAAGCTTCTCATGCTCAGTTCGATGAACATTCTGCTCCCGGCAAGTGGAAAGGCGATTACGGTACCGAGCCAGGATATGATTCTGGGTCTCTACTACCTCTCTCTCGAAAAGCAGGATGTGAAGGGTTCCAACAAGCTCTTCGCAAACGTGAAAGAGGTTCTTACCGCGCTAGACGGCGAGCATCTCGACATACATGCCAGGGTCCGCACCATCGTGGACGGCCGTATTGTCTATACGACGGCCGGACGTCTGATTCTGAAGTCGATACTGCCCGATTTCGTTCCTGAGCATATGTGGAACAAGGTTCTGAAGAAGAGAGATATAGGTACGCTTATCGACTACGTCTACAAGCACGGCGGTCTCGAGATAACGGCCGAGTTCCTCGACAACCTCAAGGATCTCGGTTTCAAATACGCGACGATGGCCGGTGTATCGATCTCTTCGGACGACATAAGGATTCCTGAGGCGAAGTACAAGCTCGTTGAAGATGCGAAGAAGCGGGTCAGGGAGATCCAGCAGCAGTTCAGTGCCGGGCTTTTGACGGAGCAGGAGCGCTACAATAAGATCGTCGATGTCTGGACAGACACCAACAACGCGGTCGCGGCCGAGATGATGAAGCTGATCCAGGAGGACAAAGGCGGCTTCAACTCCATCTACATGATGGCGGACTCGGGTGCGAGGGGATCTGCGGCGCAGATAAGGCAGCTTGCCGGTATGCGCGGACTTATGGCGAAACCGAACGGAGCGATTATCGAGACTCCGATCATATCGAACTTCAAAGAGGGTCTGAACGTTCTGGAGTACTTCATTTCGACGCACGGTGCTCGAAAAGGTCTCGCGGATACGGCTCTTAAAACGGCTAACGCCGGTTATCTGACCAGAAAACTGATCGACGTTGCACAGAACGTGAAGGTCACCATCGAAGACTGCGGTACGCACGAGGGTGTGGAGATTACCGACATCACGATAGGTTCGGAGATGATCGAAAGTCTCGAAGATCGTGTGCACGGACGCGTGCTGGCCGATGATGTAATCGATCCGATCAGCAACGAGATTCTGATATCCGAAGGTACTCTTATAGACGACGAGAAGGCACAGCTTATCAAAGATGCCGGCGTGCGTGCGGTGACCATAAGGACGCCGATAACATGTAAGGCAGAAAACGGCGTATGTGCCAAGTGCTACGGCCTCAACATGGGTGAGGGCAAACTCGTAAAACCGGGTGAAGCGATCGGAATCATCGCGGCGCAGTCGATCGGTGAACCGGGGACCCAGCTGACGCTGCGTACATTCCACATCGGAGGAACCGCGTCGAGCGAAAAGACGGAGAGGCAGGCGGTCGCGACCAAAGAGGGATTCATCAGGTACTACAACCTGAAGACCTACCGCAACAGCGAAGGCAAGCTTCTGGTCGCGAACAGAAGAAACGCCGGTATTCTGCTCGTGGAGCCGAAGATAAAAGCTCCGTTCAGCGGGGAGCTCGATGTCCAGACGGTTCACGAGGAGATAATTCTCACGCTCAAAAAGGGTGACGAGAAGGTGCGTTACGCTCTGCGCAAGAGCGATGTCGCCAAACCCAACGAGCTCGCCGGTGTAAGCGGTAAGATAGAAGGTAAGTTCTTCCTCCCGTATGCCAGCGGAACCAAGGTGGAAGAGAACGACTCGATCGTCGAAGTGATTAAAGACGGCTGGAACGTGCCTAACCGCATACCGTACGCTGCGGAACTGCGCGTGGAAAACGGCGCCCCGATAACCCAGACGATCAGAGCGGAAGCAAACGGAACCGTCAAATATTTCCACCTCAAGGGCGACTATCTCGAAAGGTACGACGGGGTCAAAGCCGGCGACAAGATCGACGAAAAGGGCCTATTTGCCGTCGTAGCCGATGACGAGGGCCGTGAAGCAAACAGGCACTATATCGCGCGCGGTTCCATAATAAAGACGGGTGACGATGAGAAGGTCGAAAACAGCACGATCATCGCCGAGCCCGTGAGTGCCGAGCATACCGTTATAGCAGAGTGGGATCCGTATACAGACCCGATAATTGCCGAAAAGAGCGGTAAAGTTACGTTCGAAGATATCATACCCGGCATCACGGCGAGTGAGCAGTTCGACGAGATCACCGGCCAGACAAGACTTGAAATACATGAGTATATACCGCCGGGGTATAAACCCGCCATAGTACTGGCTGCCGACGACGGAGAGCTTATCCGTTATGCGATGGAGCCGAAGACGGCGATATATGTTGTGGACGGCCAGGAGGTAAGGACTGCGGATGTTTTGGCGAAGACTCCGAAAGCGGTGATAAAGTCGCGCGATATCACCGGCGGTCTTCCGAGGGTCAGCGAACTCTTCGAAGCAAGAAGGCCCAAAAACCCTGCTCTTATTGCCGAGATGGATGGGGTCGTATCTTTCGGCAAGCCGCTTAGAGGCAAAGAGCGCATCATCATCTCCGGCGAAAACGGCCAGTCGAGCGAGTACCTGGTGGACAAAAACAGGCAGATTCTCGTGCATAACGGCGAATTCGTCCACGCCGGCGAGAAGCTTACCGACGGTACGGTCAGCAGCTACGACATACTCAGGATACTTGGTGAAAAAGCGCTGCACTACTATATGGTTAGCGAGATTCAGCAGGTATACCGCCGCCAGGGCGTCAATATCTCCGACAAGCATATCGAGATAATCTTCTCGCAGATGCTCAGGCAGGTGAAGATCATCGATAGCGGCAACACCAAGTTCATTGCGGGAGATCTGGTAAGCAAGCGGCAGTTCATGGAAGAGAACAGGCGCATCATAAAGCTTGGAGGCGAGCCGGCGATTGCGGAGCCGGTGCTTGTGGGTATTACGCGAGCGGCGGTCAGCTCCGACAGCTTCATCTCGGCAGCCTCCTTCCAGGATACCACGAAGGTACTTACGGAGGCGAGTATCTCTGCCAAGGTCGACCCGCTCGACGACCTGAAAGAGAACGTGATTATCGGCCGGCTCATACCTGTAGGTACCGGCCTGTACCGCCAGGACGAGATCAAGCTTCAAGAGGGTGCGCCGCAATAGCGCGGCCCTCTTTGAAAGGCTACGCTGCGAGCCTGGAAAATTAAAATATACTTAATTTAAGTTAAGTATAATAATTGTTTGGATATTATTTGCCATCAATTTCTACAAGTATTAAAAATTATGAAAGGAATTTGAGTGCCTACCATCAATCAACTGGTTCGTAAAGAACGCAAAAAGGTAATCAAAAAGTCTAAATCTCCAGCGCTCGTGAAGTGTCCGCAGCGTCGCGGAGTATGTACGCGTGTATATACGACTACACCGAAGAAGCCGAACTCGGCGCTTAGGAAAGTCGCGAAAGTACGCCTTACAAGCGGATTCGAAGTGATCAGCTATATTCCGGGGGAGGGTCACAACCTGCAGGAGCACTCCATTGTACTCGTGCGCGGAGGCCGTGTAAAAGACCTTCCGGGTGTTAAGTACCACATCGTTCGAGGTGCGCTCGATACGGCAGGTGTTGCCAACAGACGAGTTTCACGCTCGAAATATGGTGCAAAGCGCCCCAAATAATCTAGAAAGAGAAGAGGAAAAAGAATTATGAGAAGACGACGAGCACCGGTTCGTGAAGTGATGCCTGACCCTATCTACAATTCGAAAGTGGTCACCAAGTTTATCAACGGAATTATGCTTGACGGCAAGAAGTCCGTTGCAGAAACAGTAATGTACAGTGCTTTGAAGATCGCCGAGGAGAAGACCGGTAAAAAAGGGATAGAGATTTTCGATGAAGCGATCGAAAACGTCAAACCTCTTATGGAAGTCAAGAGCAGGCGTGTGGGCGGCGCGACATACCAGGTGCCTATCGAAGTCCGACCTGTTCGCCAGCAGGCACTCGCGATCAGATGGATTATCGATGCGGCACGCAAACGAAATGAGCGAACCATGGCCGCACGACTCGCGAACGAACTGATTGAAGCGGCTGAAAAACGCGGCGCGGCCTACAAGAAGAAAGAAGACACCTACAAAATGGCAGAGGCGAACAAAGCGTTTGCCCACTACCGTTGGTAAGCGGTCCGGGCTCTCCGGACGTTTGCATACCGAACAGCATTGTCTGTTTGGTCTTTTTTAAACTTCGCTTCGCTATAATCACGACAAAATTTACCAACGCTTAAAAGGAAATAACGATGGCACGAAAAACACCTATCGAACGTGTACGAAACATCGGTATCGCTGCACACATCGATGCCGGAAAAACGACAACGACCGAACGTATTCTGTTTTATACCGGACTCTCGCACAAGATCGGAGAGGTTCACGACGGTGCGGCGACGATGGACTGGATGGAGCAGGAGCAGGAGCGCGGTATTACGATTACCTCGGCCGCGACTACATGTTTCTGGAAAAATCACCAGATCAACATTATCGACACACCCGGTCACGTTGACTTCACTATAGAAGTCGAACGTTCGATGAGGGTTCTCGACGGTGCGGTAGCCGTCTTTTGTGCCGTCGGCGGGGTTCAGCCGCAGTCTGAAACGGTATGGCGCCAGGCAAACAAATACGGTGTACCCCGCATAGCCTTCGTGAACAAGATGGACAGAATCGGTGCCGACTTTTTCGAAGTTGAGCGCCAGATAAAAGAGCGCCTCAAATCAAATGCGGTGCCGATCCAGATTCCGATAGGTGCCGAGGACGATTTCCAGGGAGTCGTCGATCTTGTGCAGATGAAAGCGATAATCTGGGAAGAAGAAGGGTTCGGGCAGAAGTATGAAATTGCCGACATTCCCGCCGATCTCGCAGATAAAGCGAACGAGTATCGCGAAAAACTTATCGAGGCCGTAGCCGAAACGAGTGAAGAGTTGATGGAGAAGTATTTCGGCGGTGAAGAGCTTACGGTCGAAGAGATCAAAAAAGGGATCAAACAGGCCACTCTCGACATGACGATGGTTCCGATGATATGCGGGTCGGCTTTTAAGAACAAAGGTGTGCAGCCGATGCTCGACGCAGTTGTGGACTACCTGCCTGCACCTACCGAAGTTAGAAACATACATGCCGAAGATCTGGAAGGTAACGAGGTCGAGGTCAATTCCACAGACGACGGTCCGTTTGCCGCCCTGGCGTTCAAAATCATGACGGATCCGTTCGTAGGACAGCTTACCTTTATACGTGTTTATCGCGGTATTGCAGAAGCGGGAAGCTATGTTTACAACTCCACCAAAGGAAAGAAAGAGCGAATCGGACGACTCCTTCAGATGCACTCCAACAAGCGTGAAGAGATCAAAGAGATACACGCCGGGGAGATAGGAGCATGTGTCGGTCTTAAAAACACCCTTACGGGAGACACACTCTGCGACGAGAAGGAGAAGGTTATCCTCGAGCGAATGGAGTTCCCGGAGCCGGTCATCTCTGTTGCCGTCGAGCCCAAAACAAAAGCGGACCAGGAGAAGATGTCTATCGCTCTGCAGAAGCTTGCGGAAGAGGATCCGAGCTTCCGTGTGCATACCGACGAGGAGAGTGGCCAGACTATCATCTCCGGTATGGGTGAGCTCCACCTCGAGATTCTCGTAGACCGCATGATGAGAGAGTTCAAGGTCGAAGCGGAGGTAGGACAGCCCCAGGTTGCATATCGTGAAACCATCAAAATGCCTGTCGAGCAGGAGTACAAATATGCGAAGCAGTCCGGCGGTCGCGGTCAGTATGGTCACGTATTCATCAAGCTCGAACCGAAAGAGCCCGGCAGCGGCTACGAATTTATTGATGCGATCAAGGGAGGTGTCGTACCGAAAGAGTTCATCCCCGCAGTCGACAAAGGTGTTCAGGAGGCTATGCAAAACGGTGTTCTGGCCGGCTATCCTGTAGAGGATGTAAAGGTGACACTTTACGACGGAAGCTACCACGATGTCGACTCATCCGAGATGGCGTTCAAACTTGCCGGATCGATGGCCTTCAAAGAGGGTGCAAAAAAGGCTAACCCCGTAATCCTCGAGCCAATCATGAAGGTGGAGGTAGAGATCCCGGAAGAGTATATGGGTGATGTAATAGGTGACCTGAACCGACGCCGAGGGCAGATCAACAGTATGGAAGACCGCCACGGAAACAAGATCGTCAATGCGTTCGTCCCTCTTGCGGAGATGTTCGGCTATTCGACAGATCTGCGGTCCGCTACTCAAGGACGCGGTACATATGCGATGGAGTTTGACCACTACGAAGAGGTTCCCAAAAACGTAGCCGATGAGATAATCAAAAAACGAAACGGCTAAAAAATGGACCGGAGTCTCTCCGGTCGCCGCACTTCGCCGTACATTCGCGGACTTTGAAGAGCGGCTTCGATTTTCTCTCATTGACTTTACCGCAAACGGTCGACCCCGTAGCTCAGCCGGATAGAGCGTCGGATTCCTAATCCGAAGGCCGCGCGTTCGAATCGCGCCGGGGTCACCATCTTTTCTCCTGAAACTAAAAACTCAAAACTAAAAACTCTGTCGGATGTTTCTTCGCTTTTGTTACTGGTATAATCTCAGACATGAAAACTCTAAAAAATGAAATTATCGAAGCCGTTAAGTGTGATGATATAGAGCGTATAGAGGCGCTGCTCAATGAGGGTTGCGACGCGAACAGCACGGACGAGGAGGGGCGACCGCTTATGCTGCTGGCTATAAAAAGCGGAGCGAGCAGAGAGACGGTCGAGCTTCTTCTCGACAGAGGCGCCGATCTCGGGTGGACTACCGAAGAGGGAGTCGGCCTTCTGGATGAGGCTGTGGAGAGAAACAGACTCGATCTTGCCGAGCTCTTTATAGAGAGGGGGATCGATCCGGCGGTCACAAGACGCGGCAGCGGCATGACGGCCCTTATGCTGGCCGCAAGTTTCGACTACATCGATATGATGGAACTTCTTTGCGAAAAAGGGGCGGATCTGTTCGCCGTGGATGAGCTGGGGCTGAGTGCGAGCGACTATGCGAGAAAGCTCGGAAGGATAAAAGCGAAGAGGTGGCTTGATGAGAAGATCGCCAATCCGTTTTGAGGTCCGGTATGGATATAGATAGCATTATAGAGGGTGTGAAGGACCGAAAGATCCTTTTTGTCGGAAAGATGAAGACGATGAGCCCCGAGGATATAGAGCTCTTTTTGCAGCAGTGCGGTGCCGAGGCGGCAACGGATGA
>WGAW01000137.1 GCA_015494675.1 Hydrogenimonas sp.
CCATACCGTAAGGGAGAGGGCGCTGAAAAGGAGTTTCGAAGAGCGTATAGAGCTTATGACCAGGGTCCTGGCCCATCACCAGGAGAGAGGAGCGATCTGTGGGTAAGAAGAGGCGTGTAGGTATCTGGATGTACCAAAACGGGGGCGGCGATAGGATAGAAAAAAGAGTCGTTAAGATGCTCAAAGATCGGGGTATCGAGCCGATTACGGGGCTGAATCTGCGTGACGCCTATGTAAAAGGGGGCCATATTCGCTGTCACGGCATCAATATGGAGAAGCTCGATCTCTTTTTCAGCTACAATGCCGGCGAGCAGACGCAGTATCAGATGTATCTGTACAAGGCGCTAAACCGGATGGTTCCCTGCATAAACAACTATGACTCTTTCGAGCTGACCGAAGACAAGTTCCAGACAAGTTACCTGCTGAGAAACAACGGCGTAAGCACACCCGACTTCAGGCTCTGCCACCGTGACGACTCGAAGCGTTTGAAGAAGTTCATCCGCAGCTGGAAGCAGATGGTATACAAGCCGACGGACGGATGGGGCGGAGTCGGATTGACGAAAATCGACAGCGAAGCCACGCTCGATACGCTACTCCCTTTTTTGAACCAGATGGACCTGCGCTTCTTCTATGTGGAGAAGTTCATAGACTACGACCGTACGGACTACCGCGTCGATATCGTAGACGGCAAATATGTCGGCTGCTACGGGCGCAAGGCGGGAGGTACAGACTGGCGCACCAACGTAACCAGCGGCGGGAGCGTCTTTTTGCGTGAACCGGAGGAGGAAGTAGTGGATCTGGCGAAAAGAGCGGTCGAGATCGTGGGGCTGGAGATCGCCGGTGTCGATATTATATATGATAGAAAAAAGAGAGAGTACCTGGTACTTGAGATAAACGGAATACCCGCATTCGCCACACCGGAGCAGGAGAAGCTCGGGCTCGATTTCAACGACAGAAAGATAGAGATGATCGTCGATATGATCGACAGGAAGAGTGCGGCCAAACGGTAATACGGTTCGGTCCGGTATTCGCATAACATTAATTGAAAAGGATAGAAAAAGATGGCCAAAAAGAGAAAACTTCCGAAACTGGGACTCCTCTACCTCGACTACGTTTTGAGGTTTTTCGACAGATCCAACTTCAAAGGCTGGCCCGACAAGATAGAGCATGTCGTCTACCATTGGGGCAACGACAAAGAGAGGTTCATAGAAGAGGTGAAAAAGAAGAAGATAGATATCCTCATCGGCAACATACCCGCAACAGCCTATGAAACCTTCAGAGAGATAGCCAAGGAGCTTCCGCATGTGAGGTTCGTCCCTTCGCTCGAGACCCAGTTTCCGAACAAAAGCAAGGAGAATGTGACGCTATTTTGCGAAAAGCACAACCTCTCGCATCCCAAAACGGAGATATTCTACGACAGAGATGAGGGGTACCGCTATCTCGAGAAGTGCGACTACCCCGTAATAATAAAGCGAAGCTACGGCCCCTCGAACTACGGAGGCTACTATGTGCACAAGGTCAAAAGCAAAGAGGAGGCGAAAAAGCTTTTCGACGAAAAAAAGTATATGCCCATGTATATTCAGGAGTGCATCCCGCTGAAAGCCGACATAAGAGTGATGCTCATAGGCCACAAGCCCGCATGCGCCTTCTGGCGTGTGGCGGGTGAAGATATGGACCTGACCAACACTTCCCAGGGCGGCTACATGACCTACGAAGGGGTACCGATGGGAGCGCTCGAGCTGGCGGTTGAGGCTTCGAAGGCGGCAAAAGCGGAGTACTGGGCCTGCGACATCGCCGAATATGACGGTAAATACTATATACTGGAGTGCGCTACGGCATTTGCGGCCTTTCCGTACTTCAGGGACTGGATAGGCCGGTATCTGATGTGGGACTTCTCCGAGGGGCGCTTTCCGAAGCCGCATATACCGCTGTACAACTGGGAGGAGCTCGGCAAGATCGACTCTTCGCTTCTTAGAACCATGCGCCATATCGAGTTCAGCAGATATATCCCTTCGAGTGACGGCGCCTACTACGTTAACGACAAAGAGGGCAGATGGGATATGGAGCTTGCCGAAGAGAGCATTCCCGAAGATATTCCCGACGACAGCCATCTGCACAGACATATAGAGAGGGAAGAGGATCTGCCCGAAGAGATACTGGAGGAGTCGAAAAAGTCACAAGCGCGGCACGATGGGCTTGAAGATAGCGAAATCTCCCTGGAGGGAGTGACGCTTACCGAACTGATGACACTTCACGGCATGGAGGAGGAGATAGCCGTGGAGGTTATCCGCTACATAAGGAGCCGCGACATAAAGAGCATAGATGAGCTGCTCGAACTCGAGGGGATAGAGAAACAGACGCTGAAAGTGTGGGCAGAGAAGCTTCACGGCAGGGTCGATATCAACAAAGCCGATGCAAAGAGCCTGAGCAGGATAAAAGCGATAGGCAAAAAACTGGCCGAGAAGATCGTGGAGTTCAGAAAGAAGCACGGGCCTTTCGAAAAGATCGAAGATATGTTGAAAATAAAAGGTCTGGGTAAAAAGAAATTGGCTAAAATCCGCGACCATATCGCTATCAAGTAGGAAGATTATTGAAGCAGCTTTACCACTCGTACGATGAGGCGGTCGCGCTATTTAAAGAGCTGGCCGAAAGACGACCAGATCTGTTTGCCGTCGAAGTCATAGGGCAGACATGGGAGAAGCGCGACATTGTCGCGGTAACCATTTCGAAATCTGTTCAAAAGGCTGCGCAAAAACCGGCACTCTTTTTTACCGGAACGATACACGCAAGAGAGTGGATAGGGCTGGAGCTGGCCATCGGCTTCGCCCAGTATGTCGATAGAAATATAGAGTACGACCACGATGTGCAGACGGCACTCGAAAGCGCCGCCATATATATGGTTCCGTGCGCGAACCCGGACGGGTTCGAGTATTCGCGCAACCACTTCTCGTTCTGGCGCAAAAACAGGAGACAGAATGCCGACGGCAGCTACGGTGTCGACCTAAACAGAAACTTTCCGGTCGGTTTTGTAAAGTCGAACAAACCGACATCCAACATATACGGCGGCCCGGAACCTTTCAGTGAACCCGAAACGAGGGCACTTAGGGATTTCGTGGAGTCGCATCCAAACATTGCCGTAGCGCTCGATTACCACTCGCAGGGCAACGTCTTTTTCCCCGCACACGACTTCAGGCACGAAGATACGATAGATACGACCGACATGAACGTGTTGTGCGCCAATATGGCCGAGGAGATCAGGAAGATAAGCGACCGCGAATACGGAATACACCAGGGCAAACCTCCGGCCAAGCTCATTAGCGGCAGCGGCAGGGAGTTCTACTACTCCAAAGGGATAATGGCGAGTGTGGTGGAGGTCGGAACGCGAAACATCTCCGACTATCTCGACGATATGATAGAGCATATCAGAGAGCATATCCCGGCTCTCATCGCCGCTATCATGGAGGCCCCCAACTACGCCAAAGAGCGGCGCATGAAGAGACCGGAAAACTTCAGGGCCACCCATGTGGGCACGGAGAATGTGACACTGGAGTGGGAGCCTTACGAGCAGGATGGAGACGAGATATATTTCGAGATATATAGAAGCAGGCGTGAAAAGTCGTACTGCCGCCGCTTCAACCTCATGGGTATCACGCAGGCGAACCGCTTCTGCGACAACAACCTTAGAAGCGATACACTCTACTTCTACCATATACGCGCCGTAAACAAGAGCAGCGGCCGCAAGTCGCCGTTTGCGCCCGTGCTGGCGATTCGCACACATGTGGCCGACGACGAGTTTCACCGTACATACTTTCCGATACCCTCCAAAACGGGGTATGTGGCCGAGAAAGCGAAAGATAACGCTTCGCATTTCGGTCTGAACTCGCTCTTTGTAGGCGTAAGCGAAGCGAAGGGAGTAAGCTACGCCGTAATAACCGTTCCGCTAAAAACAGTTCCCGAAAATGCCGTTATAAAACGTGCCCGCCTGCGTATCTACCCTATGAACCGCGTAGGTGTCACCGTAGAGAAATTCGGTGAGTGGAGTGTCGCCATAGTGGACCGGGAGAGCATAGAAGAGATAACCGATTTCAAGTGCGTGGAGAGCATGAAGCCTCTTACGTACGTGGGGCGCCCTACACCCTCGAACCACCTGACCCAGGGTATCTGGAGGAGCTGGGAGTTCAGCGAGATAGAGTGTGCCGTTTTGCAGGAGCAGATAGCGAAAAAAGAGGTGGTCTTCAGAATGGAGGGGCCGAAAACCCTAAATGTAGGTAGAAGCTCACAGATGATGCAGTGGGATATAGGCTACGGAAAGTTCGGCGGAGGCCTCGCTTTCAGGCCGCACCTGGAGATAACCTATACGCTTGCACCAAAAAAGCTCGAACTCTTTCCGAAGCGGAGCTTTACCGTAATGGCAGGCGGCGTAGAAGAGGGTAAAATTGCGGCCGGGTTCGACGGTGAGGGAAAAAAGATCTACTCCACTTTCGATTTCGAGCTCGGATCTCTGCCGGATCTGGACTTTATGCAGATAACACGGGCATATGTGGTTCTCAAGCCCGTGAAGGTCTATGCCAAAGAGAACATCCGGTTCCATCTCGAGATGATAGATGCAGATGCGGAGAGGGACTATGAGGCGATAAAGGAGCGGCGCATCATAGAGAACATAGGTTACGATGTTAGCGCCGGCGATCTAAAAAACGAGGAGCAGGTTTTCGTTTTCGATACATACGCGATACAGGAGTTGGGAAACATGCTCAGAAGCGGAAAAGGGATAGCCTTTTTACTGCGTCCGAGCAGTGCGAAGAAACTGGTGAAAAACTCGGTTGTCGAGTGGCACTGCTCTCACCCCGAGTATACGCCGCGGCTGGTTGTGGAGTATCTGCACAAGCGCCGCCGCCCCGTAGCCGCCGTTGAAAACCTGCGCTACAGAATCGAAAACGATAAGATAAGGCTTGAATGGAAAAATCCCGACGATCGGGACTTCAGAGGCGTTTTCGTTATAAAAAACCCTTTCAGGGTGCCCATTTCGCCGTATGACGGCGATAAGCTCTACGGCGGACCGGACAATTGGACATACGACGACTTCGGAGCGCTGGATGTAAAAAAATATTATGCCGTTTTCACGTATGACGATATTCCAAACTTCAGCGAACCGGTAGTACTGGAGTATAGACCGAAAGGAGGGAGCGTATGACGGCGGAGTGGGGAAAGTTTCTTCTGCGGCTCGGTGTGGGAGGGCTGCTTCTTTTTCACGGTATCCATAAGATTCTATACGGCATAGATCCGATCAAGGCGATGCTCGCCGCACACTCGCTCCCGCAGTGGCTCGGCTACGGGGTCTACATAGGTGAGGTGCTGGCGCCGGTTGCGCTTATAGTCGGTTTTCGTGCCCGTATCGCGGCGGCGGTTGTAGCTTTCAACATGGCCGTAGCGATCGCACTCGCCTACGGCGGAAACCTTTTTTCGCTCGGAAAGTTCGGCGGCTGGAGTATCGAGACACCCCTCCTCTATCTTGTGGGGGCCTTGACGATCGCGCTTATCGGCGGCGGACGCATCGGCATCAGGTGGTAGCGGACTGCCCGAGCCTACCGCTCAAGGGCCGCCGCCCCCTCGATCTGCGCACCCCTCAGCCTGGCAGCCTCCTGGAAAAACTGGTGTGAGAGCACGATGACGAAGAAGACCTGTCCCAAAATACCGACAGCCGGGATCAGCGACAGCAGGTATAGTATGAAGGTGGTCGTCGCAATGCGCCACTTCGCCATTTTAAATATCTCTTTTTGCTCCTGAGAGTCGAGAATCTCCCCCGCCACATCCTTTGTAAGCAGCGTGTGAAAGAGAAAGTAGAAAGGGGCGTTCATCGCCACGATGTTCAGCACGGGGATGAAATAAAACGGCAAAGATACGAAGAAAAAGAGGAGGAATAGGCCGAACTGCTTGAGCAGAAATATAAGGTAGTCGACTATGGAGACGGTGGCTCTGCGCTCGATGTTCGGGTAGTGGCGC
>WGAW01000138.1 GCA_015494675.1 Hydrogenimonas sp.
GAGCGGCTGGTTCTTGATCAGGGTATAAACGGCTTTTACGAGAGCATAGAGAATAGAAAGAGGTGCTGCAGAGTAAGAAAGATAGAGCCGCTCAGGCGCGCCCTCGAAAATAGAGAGGTTTGGATAACCGGCCTTAGAAGAGAGCAGTCGATCACCCGGCAGGATCTTAGAGTAGTGGAGTATGATGAGACATTCGGGCTTATCAAGCTCAATCCGCTGCTCGAGTGGAGCACTGAGCAGGTATGGGACTATATAAAAAAACATAACATCCCCTACAACAGCCTGCACGACAGAGGCTACCCGAGCATCGGGTGTGCCCCGTGTACGCGAGCCGTAAACGAAGGTGAAGATATTAGAGGCGGAAGATGGTGGTGGGAGAGTCCCGAACACAAAGAGTGCGGACTCCATCTAAAACCGTCTCGAAATCTATGATTTCGAAGCTTCAGGGGGTTGTAGGGCCGCTCACCACCTGCCAAATTGCGAGCTCGGCCCGGAATTTGCATACGATGAATAAAAAAGAGAACAGTAGAGAGGAAGATTATGCAACAAAATATCGATAACAGAAAACTTACACATCTAAAACAGTTGGAGGCCGAATCCATACATATATTGAGGGAGGTAGCCGCGGAGTTCGAGAATCCGGTCATGATGTACAGTATTGGAAAAGACAGCTCCGTTATGCTCCATCTGGCTATGAAGGCGTTCTATCCGGCTAAACCGCCCTTCCCTCTTCTGCATGTCGATACACTCTGGAAATTCAAGGAGATGATCGACTTCAGAGACAGAAGAGTCAAAGAGATGGGAGTCGACCTGGTAGTACACACCAATCCCGAAGGGATCGAAATGGGTATAAACCCCTTCGTTCACGGGAGCAAACTACATACGGACATCATGAAGACGGAGGCTCTCAAACAGGCTCTCAACAAGGGAAAGTACGACGCCGTAATAGGCGGTGCGAGGCGCGACGAAGAGAAGAGCCGTGCAAAAGAGCGCATCTTCTCCTTCAGAGACAGATTCCACAGGTGGGACCCGAAAAATCAGAGACCCGAACTCTGGAACATCTACAACACACGCATAAACCGGGGCGAGAGCGTCCGTGTATTTCCGCTCAGCAACTGGACAGAGCTCGATATATGGCAGTACATATATCTCGAAGAGATTCCGATCGTGCCGCTCTACTTCGCGAAAGAGCGTCCGGTAGTGGAGATCGACGGAGCCAAAATAATGGTAGATGACGAACGCATGCCCAAAGAGCTTAGAGAGAAAGCGAAAATGCAGAAGGTGCGTTTCAGGACGCTCGGATGCTACCCTCTTACCGGGGCCGTGGAATCCAACGCCTCCACTCTGCCGGAAGTGATACAGGAGATGCTGCTTTCTCGCACCAGCGAAAGAGAGGGAAGAGTTATAGACAAGGATCAGGAGGGCAGTATGGAGAAGAAGAAGATAGAGGGGTATTTTTAAATAGGTAGTGAGGTTTTGGGTTTTGGGTTTTTTGGGTGTGAAATCTATGATTTCGGAGCTTCAGGGGGTTTCAGGATCGCTCACCACCTGCCAAACTGCGGGCTTTGCCCGGAATTTGCGTAACATAAATAAAACGAGGAAAGAGAATGGCACAAAATAGATCGAAAGCGACGATAGCCGACGATATCGTCGGCTATCTGAAAGAGCATGAAAACAAGGAGCTTCTTAGGTTCATCACATGCGGAAGCGTCGACGACGGTAAAAGCACGCTGATAGGCAGGCTGCTTTTCGACAGCAAAACTGTACTCGAAGATCAGCTCAGTGCGGTCAAAAAAGAGAGCAAAAAGTTCGGTACCACAGGAGGGGAGATCGACTTCGCCCTCCTGATAGACGGCCTGCAGAGCGAACGGGAGCAGGGAATCACCATCGACGTGGCGTACAGGTTCTTCGCGACCGACAGGCGCAAATATATAATCGCCGATACACCGGGGCACGAGCAGTACACCAGAAACATGGTCACGGGTGCGAGCACGGCGAATCTGGCGATAATTTTGATAGACGCCCGAAAAGGTGTTTTGACCCAGACCAGAAGACACGCGTACATAGTCTCGCTGCTCGGCATAAAGCATATCGTCGTGGCCGTGAACAAAATGGATATAGTCGGCTACTCCCGCGATACGTTCGAAGCCATAAAGGAGGATTTCGAAAAGATGTACGCGAAGCTCAAAGGGAGCCTCAGGCACGCCCTGGGAGAGAGGTTCGACGGTGCCGCGACGGTCGACTTTATCCCGATAAGCGCTCTAAACGGCGACAATGTCGTACAAAAGAGCGAAAAGATGGAGTGGTATGCCGGCAAACCGCTGCTCGAATATCTCGACACGGTGGAGATAGACGAAGATATCAACCTCGAAGACTTCAGATTTCCGGTTCAGTATGTAAACAGGCCGAATCTCGATTTCAGAGGCTTTTGCGGAACGATCGCGAGCGGGAGCGTCAAGAGAGGTGAGAGCATAACGGTCCTGCCTTCCGGCAAAAGCAGTGTCGTCAAAGAGATAGTGGTACCGTCGGCCAAGAGAGACGGCGACTCTTTGGCGACCACAGACGAGGCCTGCGCACCGATGGCGGTCACTCTGACGCTGGAAGACGAGATCGATATAAGCAGAGGCGATCTGATCGTAAAGTCGAACGACGCTCTGCAGACCTCCGATGCCGTAGAAGCGATGGTGGTATGGATGGATGAAAAACCGCTGCAGATAGGCAGAGAATACGAGATCAAAAGGGCGACGACATCTCTCAACGCCCTTTTCGAGTCGGTCGAGTTCAAAAAAGATGTAAACAGTTGGGAAGAGATCGAAACGGAGACGCTACAGCTCAACGAGATCGGCAAATGCGTTCTGAGACTCACAAGAGAGATCGCATGCGATCCCTACCTCTCCATCAAGGGTACCGGCAGCTTCATAGTGATAGACAAAATAACGAACCGTACGGTCGCCGCGGGAATGATAATAGACGCCTACAAAAGCGGTGAAGAGAAGAGAGTCTATAGCGAAGCGGAGATAGAGCTGAACGCATACATCAGAAAGCACTACCCCGAGTGGGGGTGCGCCAAGATAGGGGAGTGACCCCGCAAAGGAGAATGGATTATGAAAGAGAGCAAAGCACAGCGCGTAGAGCGCATAAAACGACAAAAAGACGGCCTCGACGTTCTTCAGGATATATACGAGTACGCAAAGAGCGGATCGGAGGTAGACCAGGAAGATATAGACAGGCTCAAGTGGTACGGCCTCTATACACAAAACAGAAATCTGCAGCCCGAGGATGACAAAAACCTATACTTCATGCTAAGAGTGAAGGTAGAAAACGGCATACTGAAAAGAGATCAGCTCAAGGCTCTTGCCGACATTTCGCTCAATTATGCCAACGGTACCGCAGACCTGACCACAAGACAGGATCTTCAGTATCACTGGATTTTGATGAAAGATCTGCCCGCGATATTCGAGCAGCTTCAAAAAGCGGGCCTTACTACACGTATGGCCGCCGGAGATGTCGTGAGAAACACGGTGACCTGCCCTCTCAACGGAGAGTCGGGCGACGAGATAGCCGACGTAAGAGGCATTGTCAGACGCATCAACGCCCTTTTCGATGCAAACCGCGACTTCAGCAACCTGCCCCGAAAGTTCAAGATAGGCGTTAGCGGTTGCGGTTCGCACTGTATGCCCCACGAGATTCAGGATCTAAGCTTCGTGGCCGCTTCGACAAAAGAGGGAAAAGTGCGGTTCGCCGTATACGCAGGCGGCGGTCTGGCCAGCAACCGACGCTTCGCCGACTTTCTGGGATACATAGAAGAGAAAGAGATAGTTCCGGTAGCGGAGGCGGTCGTTTCCATCTTTCGCGATTTCGGCAACCGCGAAAAGAGAAACAGGGCCAGGCTCGGTCATCTCATCAAAGAGTGGGGAGTCGAGAGGTTCAAAAAGAGGCTTGAAGAGCTCAGCGGCGTGGTGCCGGCCGAAGGCGAGCCTGTCGCGGTATCCGAATC
Source organism: Hydrogenimonas sp. (assembly GCA_015494675.1). Next base: position 3,998 of record WGAW01000138.1, read on the forward strand.
TAAAAAGAGGCATCACTGCGGCATAATACCCACCAAAAAAAGCGGCTTGAGCCATATAGGGTGTGCGCTCTTCGGCGGAGCGCTCGGAGGCGAAAGGCTGCGGCGCCTTTACGAACTGCTCGAAAAGTACGGACTCGGCGAGATAAGGTGCACGACGAAGCAGAACTTCATCATAACCGACGTTCCCGACAATAAGGTTGCCGAGCTCTGCGGCGAACTTGAAAAGTTAAAGATCAACCCCTACCCTTCGGCATTCCGTACGCGTACCACGGCATGTACGGGACTCGACTTCTGTAAATTCGCGATCAGCGAGACAAAAAGCGTAGCGGAAAAGACGGCTCTCTATCTTGAAAACAGATTCCCGGCATTCGCCGAGCCGGTAACGATAAGCGTAAACGGCTGCCCGAACTCGTGCGCGCATCCGTGTATTGCCGACATAGGACTGAGCGGTACGACATTTAGCAGAGACGGGGTTAAGCATAGGGGTTTCGAACTGCTCGTAGGCGGAAAGCTCGAAGGCGAAGAGAGCCGCTTTTCAAAAAGAACCGGTATTCAACTCACCCACGATGAGATACCGTTATATATAGAAAGCCTGATCGAAAGCTATCTTCATAGCGGGTGCGACGACTTCGGGAAGTTCCTGGCGCAAAGAGAGTACGAACCGCTCTGTTTCGAGATAAGGGCTGAAAACGGTGCTTGATCGCATTTAAAAACCGGTGGGGTAGAATCCCGGTCAACCCCCGCCCGATTGCGGGTTAGGCCCGAAATTTGCAAAAGAGCGGGTAGAAAGGATGAAAAGTTAACTTAAATTTACACTTTTTTTACATTGTCGTGCTACAATTGAAGTGTAAAAACAAAAAACCTATAGGAGGATCAGATGAAGATGAATCACATAGCGAAAGTTGCGGCCGCCGCACTTCTCACTTTCGGTGTAACGGCCGCAATGGCTCAGATAACCGGAAGTAAGCACGACCTTTCAGCAACAGGAGCAAGTACTAAAGGATTGAAAGCCGATCCGGGTCAGAACAACGACGAGATCTGCGTCTACTGCCACACCCCGCACGCCGCCAACACAGACTTTACAGGTGCGCCGCTCTGGAACAAAGCGACACCTTCGCAGACATTCAGAATGTACGGTGCGAGCGCCGCGGGTGTAGCCGGCCAGACGATAGCCGGTACAGCAACAGAAGCTCAGCCGAGCGCCCCTTCACTTGCGTGTCTTAGCTGTCACGACGGTGTTAGCGCCATCAACTCCATCGTCAACGCTCCCGGTTCAGGCGGTTATGTATCAGGCGGACAGAATGTCGCGTTCGGTTCGACCCCGGCAGGAACAGCAAAGGTTATGCCTGCAGGTGTTACAAATATAGGTGATTCCGATCCGTCAAATGTCGGTCTTACAAACGACCACCCCGTATCCATCACATATGTAGAGGGAGCCGCAAGTCTTAAACCAGTCACAACTGCAATTACAGGATGGAGCGGAGCCAGCACTATCGCCGACCTGCTTAGAGCCGGAAAAGTCGAGTGCGGAAGCTGCCACGATCCCCACCTCGGTGAAAGCGACACTTTCCTCAGAAGAAACAAAGCTACCGTGGGTGAAGCGAGCAACAAGGGAAGTAGAGTCTGCCTTACCTGCCACGACAAGTAAGCGTTCCGACTTCGCTCGATGGGTGCGGCTTCGGCCGGACCCATTTTTTTTGCATGTAGAATTGTCATGGGAAATCGCGATTTCTCAGAACAATTTTATCCGGCTTTCCACACGTCCAAAGCTCTATATAAGAGGCTATCAATCGTTTGCCTCGTAAAATTCTTTGATATAATAGTCGAAGCTACACACAACTAAGCGAGAGAGGAAGATAGAGTGATAAGAGCGTTTTTGTTTTCGATATCTATAATCATGCTTGCACTGTTCAGCGGAGGTTGCGCACAGAAGAAGGGCGAAGAGATACGCATAATTCTTCCGCCGCCGCCGGAAGAGCCGAGAATCTTCTACGTAGAGAGCCTGCGTGGCGAAGCGAACTTCAAAGAGACAAAGACTCTCGATCTGCTGATAGGAAAAGAGAGCAAAGGTGTCGGTAAAAACCTCTTCAAGCCCTACGGAGTCGCAGCGGTAAACAACACCGTCTACGTAACCGATACGGCGATAGGGCTGGTTTTCGCGATGGATACCCTCAACAAGAAGGTGACGTTCTTAGGCGACAGGCCCCCGGGCAAGCTTGCACTGCCCGTAAGCATAGCCATAGGCAGGAACGGCACCATATATGTCTCGGATTCCAAGCTTAAAAGGGTTTTCGGTTACCGAAAGAACGGAGCTCTGATCTTTGCCATCGGCGACAAGGGCGAGTTCAGGCGCCCTTCGGGCATAGCTATAAATCAAAAGCTGAACAGGCTCTATGTGGTCGATACGAAATCGCACAATGTAAAGGTCTACGACCTCGATAGCGGAAAACTCCTTTTCGAATTCGGAAAGAGAGGAGTCGAAGAGGGAGAGTTCAACTTTCCGACCAATATCGCCATAGACCGCAGAAACGGTAACGTCGCCGTCGTCGACACGCAAAACTTCAGGGTCCAGCTTTTCGATGCCGACGGCAATTTCCTCACAAAATTCGGACGGCTTGGAGACAAACCGGGAATGTTCTCCAGGCCCAAAGGTATCGGCATAGATTCCGAAGGTCATATCTACGTTTCGGATGCCGCCTTCAACAACGTCCAGATATTCGACGACAAAGGCAACATCCTGCTCTACTTCGGAGGAGCCGGTTTCGGACCGTCGCAATTCTATCTGCCGGCCGGTGTATATGTGGACGAGAACGACCGTGTGTATGTCGTGGACTCGTTCAACGCCAGGGTCCAGATATATCAGTATGTAAGCGAGCGATGGAAAAAAGAGCATCCTGAAGAGTACAGGGAGCTCAAAGAGCTTGACAAGGAGCCGAAAGATGAGAACTCCGAATAGCTTGGCCGTTTTACCTCTTCTTGTCGCGTTGGCGCTAAACGCCTACGCCTTTTCGATAGGTGAAGAGCAGGGAGGGATATATAAAACCAAACACAACCTCCTTAGAGGCATCATAATGCCGAAGGGCGAGGAGAAACCCGAGCTCTGCATATGGTGCCACATACCGCACGACTCACTCAGCGGCGATACACAGCCGCCTAAATGGCAGGAGAATATAGAGAGCGACTCGACATTCAGCGTATATGGAATGGAGACGAACACCAGCGCCGCCGGCTCACAGGAACCCGACGTGATGGTCAGGGTCTGCCTCACCTGCCACGACGGTGTAAACGCCCCGAACATCTCCCTCTACAGCGAAGAGGCCCCTACGAAGTTCAACATAAACTCCCTCAACATAAGCAACGAGCCGCTTCCGAAAGATGCACTCGTGCATAGCCATCCGGTAGGGGTGAACTACGCGCCTTTCAGCAAAAGCGGGATGAAGGCCAGCCTAAGACCGGAAACCTATCTGCTAAGAGGATGGTCCGGCGCGAAAAGCATCAAAGACCTGGTATCCGAGGGTACCGTAAGGTGTACGAGCTGCCATGACCCGCATACGACGAACGAACTCTTTTTAAGAACGAGCAACAACGGAAGCAGACTCTGCAAAGGGTGCCACAACAAATAGACTGACCGCCGAAAGGAATTTTTTGATGAAAAGATCCATACTGATACTCACCGCGCTTGCGACACTTCTTTTCGGTGCGACCGCCGATACGAACGGAACCGAAAAAGATAGAGTCGTAGCCGTCGTAAACGGTTACAAAATTACGAAGGCGGAGCTCGACAGGCAGGTAGGGCTGTTGATGCCGCGCAGCTTCTTCCACTCTACCGTAACGCCCGAAAAACTCAAAGAGGTCGAAAAAGACGCTCTAAAAGAGCTGGAGAAAAAGCATCTTCTGCTCCAGTATGCAAAGCGGAAGGGTTACAAGATATCTGACTCGGTCCTCAAAAGGGAGGAGAAGAAGATAAGAGAGGCGTTCGGCTCGAAAGAGAACTTCGAAGCGGGCCTAAAACGCGCCAATCTCACATATGAGACATTCAAAAAAGAGCTCAGAAACGATCTTTTGATGCAGAAGCTCTACGACAAAGAGATAAAAAGCGAGCTGAGCGAAGAGGACCTCAAAAAGTACTACGAAGAGAACAGATACAAGTTCAAGAGGCCCGAAAAGATAAAGGTGCGTATAATCTATATCAGAAACGATCCTACGGATCCCAAAGGGCGGGAAAAGGCGTTGAAACGGGCCAAAGAGGCGCTCGCGAAGATAAAAGAGGGCGAAGACTTCGCGGATGTGGCATCGAAATACTCCAACGCGATGAGTCGCATAAAAGGGGGTGATATGGGCTTTGTCCACAAAGGAATGCTCGATGAGCCTATAGAAAAGGCGGCATTCTCCCTGAAGAAGGGTGAGATGAGCGACATTGTCGAGACTCCGACAGGGTTTTACATTATTAAACTCGAAGATATCTCGCCCGCCGTGCAACTTGGCTTCGACGAGATCAAGGATCGGTTGAAAAAGGAGCTCAAGGCCAAAAACGAGAAGCGAAACCTGGATCGGATTTTAAAGAGCATGAGAAAAAATGCGAAAATCGTCTACAAGTGATTAACGGTTGAGAGTTATGAAGAGAAAAATCTCCGCCTCTTTCTATATTTTGGCCCTACTGCCGGCCGTTTTGTCCGCTGACTACACCCGAGGGCTATACGGAAAGATCGAATATGTGTTGATGCACGACAACGTCAGCGACAAATATAACGATACCGACCGCAAATCTTTCGTGCAGAACTACCAGCTCGGGTACGAAAGCTTCGTATACAGCCCCAGACTGCTTACTTACGATCTGGGCTTCTCGTTTTATATAGACAACTCAAATACCGACGTCAACAACAACGGCACAACCATAAAGAGCAAGAACGAAACGAAACACACCAATTATAAAGCCTATCTAAACTTCATAAAAAAGACGAAGTTTCCATTTACCATATACTATGAAAAGATAGACTCTCCGCTATGGAGTACCGCCCCGAACGGCACTACGCTTGTAACCTATAAAACCGACAAGAGCGGAATTTACGGAAGAGCGAAGCTCGAGAGTTTCGACCTGAATTACGAATATAAACAGATGAAGTCGGAAAAGACCGAATCTTTCGCCTTTGAAAACGGCGACAACAAAAGATTCGCCATCGGTATATCCAAGCAGTTCGACGAAAACCAGACGGCGAGCTTCAACTACAGCCACGAGATCAGGGACTACTACAGAACGGACAGGGGGCTGAACTACCGCGACAGCTGGCACGACGTCGTAGACAACGCGATCGCGACATACTCATGGATTATCTCGAAAACCATGCAGTTCTCGACAGCGGTCAACTATCTGAAAAACGAGTATCTCGAGTATGAAGATCTGACCGGTACCGCCACTTTGAACTGGACGCCGAACGAAAAACATAACGAAAACTTTTCGCTTACGGTAGACAACTCAAAAACAAAAGAGGGTACCAACACCTTCATATCGGCAAACGAATCGGGATCCTACAGAGTGACGGAAAACCTGACGACAAGCCACGGGTTTCAGGTCTACAACGCCAGGGGTGACCTCTACAACCTCACCCTTGCCTCGGTTTCTGCCGGCGCCAGCTACCTGAAAAAATTTTCGGAAACGTTCAATGCCACTGTAGGGGCTACGGTAACCGGGAGAACTGAAAACTACGACTACAGCGACGCCAACGTAACGATTCAGGACAGGAACATTTTTTCCTACACCCTCACAAGCGGCCTCTCCAAAACTTTTCCCGAAGATAGATCGGCACTCTCCGCAGGCGTCTCTTACTACCAGCTCATATCTACGACCAGTGACGCTACAAACCGTCTGACGACAAACGCTTCGTACAACAAGAAGTTTACGAACCGACTCTCTTACTATCTGAAGTTCTACAGTACGACGGACAGAAACACCTATACGGCCGCCGACAACAACACCACTACCAGAACCACCAATATCATCAGCGTCGACAACAACCTAAACTACTGGAGACCTGTCGGCTATAACGGTAAAATGACGCTCAAAGCGGGAGTTATCTACTCTTCGGGCACCTTTGCCGACAGAGTCAACCCCTACGGAGCCTTCACCTTTTTCTATATGCTAAGACGCGATCTTATGTTAAAAACATTGGCGAGGGTTTCGAGCGATACGGCCTACAATGTCACGTCATACACCGGCAGTGCGGACCTGATTTACAGGATAAGAAAAGTGGAGATGAGAACCGGAGTACAGATGTCGAGACAGAGCGGAGGAACTTTCGGTTACAGAGATCACATAAACTACTTCTTCAGAATAAGCAGACGAATTTGAGGGGGATACGATGAAAAAATTTGCATTGAACGTTCTGCTCTCATCCGCATTTTTACTACCGATTGCGGCGGCAGCCAATCCGGTGTGGCCCCAGCCGCCCGAAACCGCACGAATTGCGTATGAAAAAAGCATAACAAGAGCGGAAGATCTCGAAATCAAGAAGGGATTTTTCTCGAAAGTGTGGGACTTTTTCGCCGGAAGCGGCGATACGGTTCTCGTAAAGCCTTTCGGTATCCATGTGGATGAAGGTAAGCTCTATGTGACCGATGCGGGCCTCGCCACCCTCTTCGTTTTCGACACCGCAAACGGCAAACAGTTTTCCATACAGGGTTTCAAATCGGAGAAATTCTCTTCACCGATAGATGTGGCGACGGACAGAAAAGGCAACATCTACGTTACCGACTCTGTACGAAAAGCGGTATATATCTTCAACAAAAACGGTATCGCCCTTAGAAAAATAGGACCCAAAAGCGGTCTTCAGAGGCCTACCGGCATCGCGGTAGACAAAGAGAGGGGTATTCTCTATGTCAGCGACACTCTCTCTTCCGAGATAAAAAGATTCTCTCTGAAAGAGAAAAAGATGCTTCCTCCGCTGGGCTCGAAAGGGAGCGGCAGAGGAGAGTTGAACAGGCCGACCTTCATCACTCTCGACAAAAACGGCAGGCTCTACGTTTGCGACTCCATGAATTTCCGTATCAAAATATTCGGCAAAGAAGGCAAATTTTCACGAGCATTCGGCAGCCTCGGCAACACTATCGGCAACTTCTCGAGCCCCAGGGGTATCGCAGTCGACAAAGATGGAAACATATATGTAACGGACACCCTTTTCAATGCGGTCCAGATATTCGATCCGCAGGGCAACCTGCTGCTTGTATTCGGTTCCGAAGGAAAGGGCCCCGGAGAGTTCTACGGCCCGGAAGATATCGCCATATCCAAAGACGGGAAGGCCTACGTTACCGACTCCTACAATATGAGGATAGAGGTATTCGACATTTTAAACTACAACAGAAAGTGAAAGGGGGCGGGTATGAGGAACTTTCTATCGAGATGTCTCGTTACCGCATTGCTGGGAACTGCAGCTGCATACGGAACGATCCTAAACACCAAGCACAATCTCTCCGCCACAGGGACGGGGACGATAAAGGCGACAAGCGAGCAGGAGGTCTGCGTCTTCTGCCATATACCCCACAACACAAGACCCGGAAAGCCCCTCTGGAACAGAAGTATGCCTAC
>WGAW01000139.1 GCA_015494675.1 Hydrogenimonas sp.
GTTCTATAGCCTCGGCTATCTCTTCTTCGGTAAGAGAAGAGAACTCTTGTGAAGAATCCGGAATGCCGGAAGCTGTAACGGAAGAGGAGAGCGGTGCAAACTTTGACAAAACCTCCTCTTCCTCTTTCCTTCTAAGCTTTTGAGCCTCGCTGAGAGCTTTTTCATCCTCCCTTCTGCGTTTCTCCTCCTCTTTGAGGATCTCCTCTTGTCTGATCTCCTCTTCTCTTCTTTTCCTTATGCTTTCCAGAATGTTGTGACTCTTTTGCCCGATTTCCTTTAAAAATAGATACTCCGTCTCAACTGTCGGAGGGAGTACGGTTTGCAGTTGATGAAGAGTACCTATGAGCTCTTCGAGCATATCTTCTGAAAACCCTTCCACACTTTTTAGAAGAGGCTCCTCGAAAACTCTCTCGGTCCACTCAAGTATTTTGACTTTGCGTCTACCTGCTTTCGGATAGAGATTTTTTTGATAACTTTCAATAAATTGAGCATAGGTATTAAATGAATCCAGAAACTCTTTTTCATTTTTTATTTTCCATTGTGAGTAGAGCCAGTAGGAAGCTATTTTCAGGTCTTTGGTGTTCTCTTGAAGTATTTTTTCGCATCTTGAAGCGACAAAATCCCACTGGGTCTCTTTGTCGCTGGTTACATTGAAACTCTTCTCTATCTCCACTTCCGTTTCAAGGTACTCATCGTCATATCTATAGTCCACTCCGCAAGGATGCTGCTCGCTTATGGGCTCCAAAATAGACATCTCTTCTCCTTCGGATTAAAGCTGAAAAATAATCATAAAAAGTTACAAATATGATTTTTTGCAGCTATTATATCCAAACGATATGCGTTATATATTGAATGGATGAATTTGTTTCTCTTTTTAATACATACTGTGTAAAAGCTGCTCAATCCGGTGATATAGTAGAAAAGAGAGCCGCGTTTTGTATTTGCACATTTTTGAGCGGGAAAAATTTGCTTAAAGCCTGTAATAGAGCGGAGTTAGAGCACTCATGAAACCTTTTGGGCTGTGAGATCAAAAGGGAATAGGAGTTTTGTAATATAATGTATGGAGCTGTTTCGGCAATCATTCTGCTTGTCGTCTGTTTGCAGGCAAACAACTGCCTAAAGTATCATAACGGTATATAATACATAAGGGAATAGGAGAGTGAAGTAGAGGTATTCAAAGCTATAGAACCGTAGATAGAGAATCTCCGTGTCAGTCGAAGAGATTCGCCATTTTGCGCCAAACGTTCACTTTCTCCGGTTTTTTTACTATACGCTCGTCCACAAATTCGGGATCCGGCTTCATAAGCTCTTTGTTGAAAGGTACGCTCTTTTTTGTACGCTCTTTTCGTCTGATTCCCGGTTGGCGTTTTTTTGCCGGGGCGTGAGGTATACACATCCGGACTCCTTTTTAATTGTTCCGGTACCATTTTACACTCTTTTTGTGTACTCTGTATGCAAGAGGGTTTATCTGATTCTCAATGATGTGGTGGTAACATCCCATTTGATTTCATTGCTTAAAGGTCAAAAAATTTTGAGGAGTTCGGTTTGAAGATTGTTTTTATGGGAACGCCCGAGTATGCCGACACCATTTTGAAAAGATTGATCGCGCAGAGCGGTATTGAGGTGGTATCCGTATATACGCAGCCGGACAAACCGGTAGGCAGAAAGAGGGTCCTGACGCCTCCTCCCGTAAAGGTTACGGCGTTAAAAGAGGGAATTTTCTGCCGTCAGCCTGCTACGCTCAGAGATGATGAGGTCGCAAAAGAGATAAGAGAGGATTCCCCCGATTTCATCGTAGTCGCGGCTTACGGACAGCTGCTTCCGAAAAAGATTCTCGATATCGCACCCTGCATCAATCTTCACGCATCGCTGCTACCGAAATATCGCGGCGCGAGCCCTATACAGCAGGCACTGCTCAACGGCGACTCTAAGACGGGTGTGACCGCAATGCTCATGGAGGAGGGTCTCGACAGCGGGCCTATGCTTGCGTGGAGCGTCACTCCGATCGGGATACGGGATCGTAAAAACGAACTTTTCGATCGTCTCGGTACAATGGCCGCCGATCTTACCGTAGATGTATTGGTAAAGTACACCTCTTTGGTACCGCTGCCGCAGTGCGATGCGGATGCTACCTACTGCAAAAAGATATCCAGAGTTGACGGACTCGTGTCGTTCGATATGCCTGCCGTAGAGATATACAACCGTTTCAGGGCTTACGAGGGGTGGCCGGGTATCTATCTTGAGAGCGGCCTCAAGCTGATCGATATCGAACTCGATGAAAAGACCGGAAAGAGCGAGCCGGGAAAGATAGAGGCCGTAGATTCGGAGGGTGTCACTGTAGCCTGCCGTGAAGGTGCACTGAAGATCAAGAGGGTGCAGCCGGCTTCGAAAAAGAGTATGGACGCTCTCAGTTATATTCGCGGCAAAAGGGTGGGTATTGAAGATATATTCGTTTGATACACTTCCATCTACACAGAGGTGGATCGAAGAGCGGTTGTCGGAAAAGAGCGTCGCTCCCCCCTGTGCCGTGATAGCTGAAATGCAGACAGACGGTATCGGTAGCCGTGAAAACAGGTGGATCGGAAGGAGGGGGAACTTTTTCGCCTCCGTTCTGCTGGCGCAAGAGTCTCTTCCCAAAGATCTTCCGCTTGGTGCCGCTTCAATATATTTCGCTTTTTTGATGAAAGAGACACTGAAAAATATGGGATCGGAAGTTTGGCTGAAATGGCCCAACGATTTCTACCTCGAAGGGTCAAAAATAGGGGGGTGCATCACAGCAAAAAAGGGTAAAAACATAATCGTCGGCATCGGTATAAACATAGTGGATGCGCCCCGAGATTTCGGGGTTTTGGATATAGAGACCGAGCCTATGGAACTTTTGGAAACGTTTTTGGAAAATTTGAAAAAACCGCCTTCATGGAAGCAGATTTTTAGCAACTATAGTTTAGAATTTGAGAAGAGCAAAAACTACCGTACCCATGACGGGGGTGAGAGAGTGGAGTTGAGCGAAGCCGTTTTGCAAAAGGACGGATCGCTGATGATAGGCAAAAGAAGGGTTGTGAGTTTAAGATGAGTGAAATTATTACTATAGCCAACCAAAAAGGCGGTGTGGGAAAGACGACGACGGCCGTCAACTTGGCGGCCTCCCTGGCGGTTGCCGAAAAGAGAGTCCTGCTGATAGATGCCGATCCTCAGGCAAACGCTACGACAAGTCTCGGTTTTCACCGTAACGACTACGAATACAATATCTACCATGTGCTTATCGGGGCGAAAAAGATCTCCGATACCATCCTGAAGACCACGCTTCCTACACTGCATCTGGTTCCGTCGAATATCGGGCTTGTAGGGGTAGAAAAGGAGTTTTACGATTCGGAGACGAGAAAAGGGCGTGAACTCGTTCTGAAGCGCAAGATCGACGAGGTGAAAAAGGAGTACGATTTTATCATCATCGACTCCCCTCCGGCTCTCGGGCCGATCACGATCAATGCGCTAAGCGCCGCCCATTCGGTCATAATACCGATTCAGTGCGAATTTTTCGCGCTCGAGGGTCTGGCACAGTTGCTGAACACAATTCGCCTCATCAAAAAGACGATCAACCCGAAGCTCAGGATCAAGGGTTTTCTACCCACCATGTACAGCGGTCAGAACAATCTCTCCAAGCAGGTCTTCGCGGATCTGACGCAGCACTTCAAAAACAAGCTCTTCAGATCTGCGGAAGATGACGAGTTCATAGTCATTCCGCGCAATGTCAAGCTTGCGGAAAGCCCCAGCTTCGGCAAACCGGTGATACTCTACGACGTAAAGTCTACGGGATCGAGGGCATATCAGCACCTGGCCGAAGCTATTTTGGCCACATAAGAGAAGAGTATGGGGAAAAAATCTAAAAACAGGTCCCTCGGAAGAGGTCTCGGGGCCATACTCGGTGAAGTTGCCGAAGCGTATGAGAACGAGTTGCAGTCGGGTGCGGATACGCACGAGAAGGTTGTCGAGATTCCGCTTTCCGAGATTGTGCCGAATCCGTACCAGCCCAGAAAGCATTTCGACGAAGATGCCATAAGAGAGCTTGCGGAATCGATAAAACGGCACGGGCTATTACAGCCGGTCGTAGTTATCGAGCAGAACGGGGAGTATGTGCTCATCGCGGGGGAGCGCCGTGTACGTGCGAGCAGGGTGGCAGGTCTCGAGACGATACGCGCAATAGTGGCCGATATAGATCGCTCACGCTTCAGAGAGCTGGCCCTGATAGAGAATATTCAGCGGGAAGCGCTTAATCCGATAGAGCTTGCCGAGTCGTACAAGGAGCTTATAGAGGAGTACGGCATTACACAAGAGGAGCTCGCCAAAACGATCCACAAAAGCAGATCTCAGATTACCAATACGCTCAGACTTCTGCAGTTGGACGACTACGTTCGGCAGAGGGTGGCCTCTTCGCATATCTCCCAGGGACATGCGAAGGTTCTTGTCGGACTCGACGCCAAAAATCAGCGTATAGTGTGTGACACGATTACCGGACAGAAGCTCAGTGTGCGCGAAACGGAGCGGCTCGTATCGAGGATGAGGGGGGAGTCTTCGAAGGGGAGCGTATCGGAGAGTTCCGAAGAAGCTGGCGGTTTCGATCTCGGACCGTACTCGAAGATTATAAGAGAGCACATCCCTTTCAGGGTAAAAGTAAAGAGAGGAAAAGTCGAAATAGAGCTCAAGAGTGAAGAGGAGCTGAAATCTTTTCTAAAAAGGTTTTCAAAATAGTGTGAGTTTGCGGCATGTTGAATCCGTTTCCACGATGGGTCAAGGAAACTGGATGATTCATATTATCCTTAATTTTTAATTTTGGATAAATATGATAACATTGCCCAATTTTTTGAAAGGAGAGTGTGCATGCTGGATATTGTTCCTTCTTTAATGCTGGTTGTGGCAGTGGTCTTTCTCGTGCTTCTGATACTGCTCAACAGCTGGCTCTACCAACCGCTCTTGGCGTTTATGGATGAGCGCGACAAGAGTATCCGCAAAGATTTGGAAAATATAGACTCCACCGGTTCCGATGTCGAAGAGCTAAAGGCGAAGACGGAAGCGATCATCGCGGAGGCGAAGAACGAAGCCGCGGCATTGAGAGCCAAAACGATCGAAGAGTCTAAGCTTCTGGCCATGAGCAAAATAGAGGCGAAAAAAGAGGAGCTCGAGAAGAGGTATCAGGAGTTTCTGGTCGAGTTGAAAAAAGAGGAGGAGCAGCTTAAAAGCGAGCTTCTTTCACAGATGCCGCTCTTCAAAGAGTCTCTGAAAGCCAAGTTCAGTCAAATCTAAAAGGAGAAAATGTGCGAAAAATATTGTTGACGGCGGCACTTTTCCTTCCGGCCATACTGTTTGCTTCCGGGGCTGAAGTCTCAAGCGGCGGGACAGACTTCGTTCCCCGTCTCGTAAACTTCATCATCTTCGTAGCCATACTATACTATTTCGCAGCAGAACCGGTAAAGAACTTCTTCAAAGGCAGAACCGCAGATATTGCATCGCGTCTTGAAGAGGTCCAGAAGCGGCTGAAGGCCACGAAGCAGGCGAAAGAGGATGCACGTGCGGAGTATGAAGCCGCACAGACGACAGCCGAAGAGATAATAGAAGCGGCAAAGAAAGAGTCTCAGCTTCTGGCGAAAAAACTGGATGAACAGCTGCACAACGAGTTGGAAAACCTCGAAAAACTCCATGAGGAGAAGATGGAGGTGGAGAAGCGTCAGTTGATAAGAAGAACAGTTACAGAGGTTCTTTCCGAACTCTTCAAGGGTGATGCTGTCGGTATGGATGAGAAGAAATTCGTCAATCTCATCATGAAGAAGGTGGCCTGATATGGAGATGTTGATAGCGAAACGTTACGTCAAGGCGTTGATAGAGGCGGTCGGCGACAAGAAGGTTACTTCCGCGACCAAGAGTCTCGAAGCGATTGCAAAAGCTTTCGAAGATAAAAAATTTGCGGAACTTATGATCTCTCCGGAGGTTAAAAAGAGCCAGAAAGAGGAGCTGGTGCTGGCGATTGCTGGGGAGAAGTGCGACCCGAAAATCGCAAACTTCATAAAAGTACTAAATCTGCACGGCAGGCTGGTGCTCATTCCTGAAATTGTACATCTGCTTCAAAAGGAGCTTCAGAGGCGTGCCAACCGCTATGAAGGCGTTGTGGAGAGCAGTGTCCGACTCGACAAGAAACTGATGGGTGAACTCGAAAGCTCACTCTCGAAATATGTAAACGCCACAGTCTCGCTGCGGCAGCTCAAGAGCAGGGGTGAAGGTATAAAGGTTGTGATCGAAGATCTGGGGCTTGAGGCGAGTTTCTCGAAAGAGCGCGTAGCTTCGGATATGATAAACCACATTTTAAAAGCTTTGTAAATAGAAAGGAGAATCGGCAGTGTCTAAACTTCAAGCAGATGAAATCAGCTCGATCATCAAAGAGCGTATCGAGAATTTTGAATTGAGCGTCGATATCGACGAGACCGGGAAAGTTGTCAGTATAGCTGACGGAATCGCACAGGTGTTCGGCCTGAACAACGTTATGGCCGGCGAGATAGTCGAGTTCGAAAACGGGGAGCGCGGAATCGTTCTGAACCTCGAAGAGGCGAGCGTAGGTGTGGTTATCCTCGGAAAAGGGCTCGGTGTTCGAGAAGGGATGAGCGTAAAACGTCTCGGTGAGCTTCTCAAAGTTCCGGTAGGACCGGAAATTGTAGGACGTGTCGTCAATGCACTCGGTGAGCCAATCGATGGAAAAGGTCCGATCGAGGCGAAAGAGTATCGTTTCGTCGAAGAGAAGGCGCCCGGAATCATGGCTCGAAAATCTGTTCATGAGCCGCTGCAGACCGGTATCAAGGCGATTGACGCACTCGTTCCGATCGGAAGGGGGCAGCGAGAGCTTATCATCGGTGACCGCCAGACAGGTAAGACTACGGTCGCGATCGACTCGATCATCAACCAGAAGGGTCAGGGGGTTACATGTATCTATGTTGCCATAGGCCAGAAACAGTCAACGGTCGCTTCTATCGTACGCAAGCTCGAAGAGCACGGGGCGATGGAGTATACGATCGTCGTAAATGCCGGAGCTTCCGAATCGGCCGCTCTGCAGTTCCTTGCTCCATACGCGGGTGTAACGATGGGAGAGTATTTCCGTGACAACGGTCAGCATGCGCTAATAATATACGATGACCTTAGCAAACATGCCGTCGCATACAGAGAGATGTCGCTTATTCTCAGAAGACCTCCGGGCCGCGAAGCGTTCCCCGGAGATGTATTCTACCTCCATTCACGACTTCTCGAGCGTGCAGCCAAACTCAACGACGAACTCGGTGCCGGCTCTTTGACGGCTCTGCCCATCATCGAAACACAGGCAGGCGACGTTTCGGCATATATCCCGACAAACGTCATCTCCATTACCGACGGTCAGATATTCCTCGAAACGAATCTCTTCAACTCCGGTATCCGACCGGCGATCAATGTCGGTATTTCGGTTTCGAGGGTCGGGGGTGCGGCCCAGATAAAGGCTACGAAGCAGGTTTCCGGTACTCTGCGTCTCGACCTTGCGCAGTATCGTGAACTTGAAGCTTTCGCACAGTTTGCGAGCGATCTCGACGAAGCTACACGTGCACAGCTCGAGCGCGGTGCGAGAATGGTCGAAGTACTGAAGCAGCCTCCCTATTCACCTCTTCCGATCGAAAAGCAGGTACTTATCATCTATGCGGGTGCAAACGGATATCTTGACGACATTCCGGTCAGTGCCGTCACAAAGTTCGAAGCCGAACTATATCCGTTCGTCGAGGCCAACCATCCGGAAGTGCTCGCTCAGATAAGAGAGAAGAAGAAGATCGATGAAGAGACCGAAGAGTTGATGAAGAAGGCGCTGGAAGAATTCAAAACTTCGTTCAGCGCGTAAGCGTTAAGGATCAACTATGGCAAACTTGAAAGAGATAAAGCTTCAGATCGCGAGTGTCAAGGGGACCCAAAAGACCACACGAGCGATGAAGCTTGTATCGCAGGCGAAACTGAAAAGGGCCGAAGAGCTGGCAAAGCGCTCGCGTGTCTATGCCGAAAAGCTGGACGAACTCGTTAGCGAAATAGCGTACGAGATCAACCAGAACAAAGTCGGCGGAAGCGAGAGCCGCTATGTGCAGGCGGACCTGCCGGTCACGACTGTAGACATCATATGTGTTACCGCGGACAAAGGTCTATGCGGCGGGTTCAATATCGCTACGCTGAAGACAACCCTCGGGATGATCCGTGAGTACAAAGAGAAAAAAGTGGCCGTCAGACTACGTGTGGTCGGCAGAAAGGCGATAGACTTTCTCAAATACAACGGGGTAGAGATGAAGGATGAAGTGATCGGTCTGAGCGCTTCACCCGATTATAAAAAGGCTGCGGACTTCATAGACGAATCGATGAACGACTTCGCGGAGGGAAAGACCGACCGTGTCGTACTCGTCTATAACGGATTCAAAAACATGCTCACGCAGCAGCAGCGTGTACTCCAACTGCTACCTGTCGACATTTCGACGGTAGAGCCGAGAGAGCTGAAATCGAGTATAGAGTATGAGCCGGAAGGTCACGAAGAGCTTCTGGAAGCACTGCTTAGAAAATATGTCCAGTATAGCATGTACTACGGGCTTCTCGATTCGCTGGCAGCCGAACACAGCGCACGTATGCAGGCCATGGACAATGCGACGAACAATGCGTCGGAAAGAGTTAACGAGCTTACTATTCAGTACAACAAAGCACGTCAGGAATCTATTACAACCGAGCTGATCGAAATCATCAGCGGTATGGAAGCATTGAAATAAAAGAAGGAGAAGGAATGACAGGTAAAATTGCACAGGTCATCGGCCCCGTCGTAGATGTCGATTTCGAAGATTATCTACCGGCGATCAACGAAGCACTCGAAGTGAAATATACTCTTGAAGGCAAAGAGACCAGGCTTGTTCTGGAAGTGGCGAGCCATATCGGCGACAACCGTGTACGAACCATCGCGATGGATATGAGTGAAGGGCTTGTACGCGGCATGGAAGTTACCGCAACCGGCGCGCCTATCAAGGTGCCGGTCGGAGAAGAGGTTCTCGGACGCATATTCAACGTTGTCGGTGAGACTATCGACGAAGGTGAAGAGCTCAAGGCCAAAAACTACTGGAGCATACACCGTGATCCGCCCTCTTTCGAAGATCAGAGCACAAAAACCGAGATTTTCGAAACAGGTATAAAGGTCGTCGACCTCCTCGCGCCCTATGCTAAGGGGGGTAAAGTCGGTCTCTTCGGAGGTGCGGGAGTCGGCAAGACGGTTATCATCATGGAGCTTATCCACAATGTCGCTTTCAAGCACAGCGGATATTCGGTTTTTGCGGGGGTCGGTGAAAGAACGCGTGAAGGAAACGACCTCTATAACGAGATGAAAGAGTCTAACGTTCTCGACAAAGTCGCACTCTGCTACGGACAGATGAGCGAGCCTCCGGGTGCGCGTAACCGAATCGCTCTTACCGGACTCACGATGGCGGAGTATTTCCGTGACGAGATGGGCCTCGATGTCCTTATGTTCATCGACAACATCTTCCGATACGCTCAGGCCGGTTCAGAGATGTCCGCACTTCTTGGACGAATCCCCTCGGCGGTCGGTTACCAGCCTACACTCGCGAGGGAGATGGGTGTTTTGCAGGAGCGAATCACATCTACAAACAAAGGGTCTATCACCTCTGTTCAGGCCGTCTACGTTCCGGCGGACGACCTAACGGACCCGGCTCCCGCATCGGTTTTCGCACACCTCGACGCGACTACGGTTCTCAACCGTAAAATCGCCGAAAAAGGTATCTATCCGGCAGTCGACCCTCTCGACTCCACAAGCCGAATGCTCGACCCCGTGATCATCGGTGAAGAGCACTACAATGTCGCCCGAGGCGTTCAGAGCGTGCTCCAGAAGTACAAGGACCTTCAGGACATCATCGCCATTCTCGGTATGGACGAGCTTAGCGAAGAGGATAAAAAGACGGTCGAACGTGCACGTAAAATAGAGAGATTCCTCTCTCAACCTTTCTTCGTCGCGGAGGTATTTACCGGGGCTCCCGGAAAGTATGTTACACTGGAGGAGACCATAGAGGGCTTCAAAGGGCTGCTCGAGGGTGCTTACGACGATCTGCCGGAGGCAGCATTCTATATGGTGGGAAGTATCGAAGAGGCGAAAGAGAAAGCCGAAAAACTCAAAGCCAAAGCATCTTGACGGGTCTCGCCTGTCAAGTTAGCTCGCTATCCTAAGTAAAGGATACATATGGATACAATGAAACTGGAAATTGTGACACCGACCGGTCCTATATTTTCAGGCGATGTAAAATCTGCAACCTTTCCCGGTGCAGAGGGCGAATTCGGGGTGCTTCCCGAACATGCATCGCTTGTCTCTCTGCTGGATGCGGGTGTCATTGAAATCGAAAAGAGTGACGGCACAAAAGAGTCCATCGTAATCGACTCGGGTTACGTGAAGGTCGATGAAGAGAAGACGCTCGTAGTGGTCGAAGGTGCCGTACCGATCATAGGCGAAACCGAGAGTGAAATCGCCAAAGCGATCACCGAGGCGAAAGAGCTTCTTGAGAAAGCCGGCAACTCCGACATCGCCATCGCGAATGTCGAGGCCAAGGTCGAAGCTGCCGCCAAGACCAGATTCTAAACTATGTTCGAGATTGTAAGCGGATATCTCGACCGAAGCAGCCCGATTACTATCTTTGTATTGGGTGTTCTCTCCTTCTATCTATTCATTACCGTCTGGATCTTCGTCTATAGATACCTTGCTCTAAGCAGGTGGCTCTCGAGAGAGAGCGACTCGCTGGAGCAGATGCATATGGGTTCCGCATCCGTATCGCCGAAGTCGATTTTAAAAAGCTGCCTGAAAAAGAGTCTGACTCCTAATTCGAGGCTACTTCAGATGTGTGAATACGCCGCAACCAAAGAGGCTACAAAGGGGCTGACGATCCTCTCTCTCATTGCCAGCACCTCCCCTTTTATCGGCCTTTTCGGTACCGTAATCTCCATTCTTGAAGCTTTTGCCGGGCTGGGGACGCAAAAGAGCGCCACTCTAAGTGTGGTGGCTCCAGCTATCAGCGAAGCGCTTGTCGCGACAGCCGCCGGTATTTTTGTGGCGATATTCGCATACAGCTTCCATCTGCTTCTAAAGAGAAAAGCGTACGAGCTCTCAACAACCATATCGATGCAGGCCGATCTGCTCTTATCGGGCAAAAACGGAAAGTAGTAGAATGCAGTACGAGTGGGATGAGAATCCGGATCTGAATATAACTCCCCTTGTAGATATCATGCTCGTTCTTATGGCTATTTTGATGGTCACCGCTCCGACCATCATCTATCAGGAGAAGATAACGCTGCCCAAAGGGAGCAAAACGCAGACCCTGCAAAAGATCAAATCCATCGAGATCAGAATGGATAGAAACGGCGTTATCTATTTTTTGAAAGAGAAGTACAAGGCTATCTCTTTTCCGGACAGCTTCATGCTCAAAACCGAGAGTATGGACAAGAACATCCCCGTTTATATACGTGCCGACAGGATGCTTAGATACAAAGATGTCATGTTTCTGCTCAAAACGGTAAAAGAGGCCGGATTTTCGAAAGTCTCTCTGGTGACAGATGGGTAGCGACAAGAGACTCTTCTTTATAGGAGGCATAGCTGCCTCGCTCTTCTATCTTCTTCTGCTTTTGGGCCTGGTCTACTTTTTTAACGAGTACAAACGATCTAAAAGGTACGTTCCCGCAAAAACCGAAAGTATAGAGGTGTCGATACTGCAGCAATCTTCGCAAAAACCGAAGCCGAAGCCGATACCGGCGGCAAAGAGAGAACAGAAAAAGCAGATCAAACTACCGGTAGAGAAGAAGCACTCCGCAACCGCCGCAAAAATTACAGCCGCTTCGAAGCCGAAAGCCATCTCCTCTCTTTTTGAAGGGATAAAAGCGAGTGCACCGGTCGAGAGCGGCAGTATCGCCAGACTTGCCAACGCTCCGAAGATAAAATATAAAGCGACATCTTCCAAAGAGCGGAAAGTGACGCAGAAGGCGAGCCGACTCGTAAGAGATATAAACCTCAGCAGGCCCGAGATAGAGATTACATCCAAAAGCTCCGGCATAGGCGAAGTAAACGAATATATGAGCAAACTGTACGATAAAATCTACAAATCGTGGCAGCCTCAGGCCATCTATGCGGGAGAGCAGGCAAAAGTGCGTTTGAGGATCGCCCCTGACGGAAGTTTCGAATACACTCTACTATATCCTTCGGATAATCAAGGTTTCAATCAGAGCCTGATAGAATATCTCGACCGGTTGAAGATGGAAAAGCTCCCTCCAAGAAAAGAGGGAGGTTTACTGAACGTAGATATAACATTTAAAGCCAAGGAGTAGCGGTGCGCTATTTGATGATACTTTTGACGGGGATAATGCTTGTGGCGTCGGATGCGACCCTGGAGATCGTGAAGAGCACGGATAACAGACCCTCCGTCGCTATACAGGATGCATCCGAATTTGGAGATATGGGCATAAGAGGAAAATTTTTCCGTCTTGTCATGGGAGATTTGAAAGTTACCGCCCACTTCAAAGTGGATGATACATACAGAAGCTGCAGCTACGACTCTATGATAGATCCTCTCCTCAAAAACGGCGACTATCTCTTCAGGTATCGTTTCAGGGAGGGTGACGGGCAGAGGCTCTACCTGGATGTAAGAGCTTACGATTTGAGATCCAAAAGCGCGGTATACGAGAGGAGTTATCGTGTGGCCAACCGCGGCAGATACCCGTTTTTGATACATCAGGCCGTAATCGACTTCAACGACTACATGCAGATGCCGAGCGTCGACTGGATGAAACGGTATGTAGTCTTTTCACAATATACAAAACCGAAACGGGCCGATATAGTGGTCGCAGACTATACGTTGACCTACAGAAAGAAGATAATAAGCGGCGGTTTGAACATATTCCCGAAGTGGGCAGATCGTGACCAGAGGGGAATCTATTTCACGAAACTTGGCAGCAGGCCCGTTCTGTACTATTTCAATATATATACCGGCAAACAGAGAAGGGTCATATCGTCAGACGGTATGCTTGTCTGTTCGGATGTGAGCAGGGACGGGAAAAGATTGCTGTTGACGATGGCTCCGGAAGGACAGCCCGATATCTATGTATACAATATCGAGAGCGGAGTGAAAGAGCGGCTGACATTCTATTCGGGCATAGACGTTTCCGCACAGTACACAGGTTCCGAGAAGAAGATAATTTTCGTATCGGACAGGCTCGGATATCCCAATATTTTCATAAAAAGGATCGGAGAGAGGGCGGTGCGGCAGCTGGTCTATCACGGAAAGAACAACAACGCCTGCAGCGCGCACGGCAAATATGTCGTATATACGAGCAGGGAGAGCGACAATGCTTTCAGCTCCAACACTTTCAACTTATATCTTGTCTCGACCGAGAGCGACTATATCAGAAGGCTAACCGCAAGCGGCGTAAACCAGTTTCCGAAATTCTCACCTGACGGAGAGAGCGTCATGTATATCAAGCACTACGCCTCGCAAAGCGCCCTCGGAGTAATCAGACTCAATTACAACGAAGGGTTTCTTTTTCCTCTAAAGGGGCATAGGATACAGTCGATCGACTGGTAGCGCTATAGTTGAAGATCTCGATAAACGGAGATGAACGGCGGCAGTCTTGTCGGGTGATTTAACGGTAAAGTAAGAAAAAGCGTGCTAAAATCCTCTAAATTCCGAAGGAGATGAATCGATGAAAAAGAGCCTTGTACTTGCTGCGGCGGTAGCCGCACTGCTGATGAGCGGATGTTCTCAGAAAAAGCCGGAAGTCGATATGACAAAGCAGGAGACAACCGAGAAGGCGGCACCTGCGGTTACTGAAGCCGACACAGGTATCGGTACCGTTGTAGGGAGTGAAGAGAGAGGGGAACTAACAACACTTCCGGAAAGCAGCCGTATGGAGAAGATAAAAGAGCTCGAGGCGAAGGCGAAAAAGATCTACTTCGACTTCGACAAATACAATATACGGCCCGACCAGGAGCCCCGCGTGGACGAAGATGCACAGCTCTTCTCTTCGGATGCGGCCAAAGATCTTACCATTAAAATAGAGGGCAACTGCGACGAGTGGGGAACGGACGAGTACAACTACGCACTTGGGCTCAGGCGTGCCAAAACGGTGAGGGACGCTTTCGCGATAAAAGGGATCGACGAGAGCCGTATGGTAATGGTCAGCTACGGCGAGAGCAACCCTGTGTGTACGGAACATACAAGAGAGTGCTGGGCTAAAAACAGACGTGTAGAGTTTGAACTTCTCCCGTAAATGAGAAAAGTTCCGTTATCTCTTCTGCTGCTTCTGGGTCTCTCTTTCGCCGGTACCCGGGAGCCGTCTGCATTCGGAGCAGGAAACCTCGACTCTTCCGAACCTTACGGGTTGAGTGAAGATGAGCGGCATATTCTTAAAAACAGGCGTGCGATAGAGGCACTGCAAAAGGCGCTTTTAAAGCAGCAGCAGACGGTTCAGCAGAATCGTGAGCGCATAGACGGGCTGCAGAGCATCATAGAGGGGTGGAACGGCAAGATAAGGGAGTTCGAAAGATCTATCGGGCAGATAGAGGACCTAAACCGCTCCGTATCCGATCTTCAGGCAAAAACCGAGACCCTCTCCAAAACACAGACCGAAAACTTCGAACAGATACGCACCGTACTGCAGGAACTTGGAACCCTAATAGACTCCATAAATGAGAAGTATGTCGACAAAGAGCGCTTCAGTCGTCTCGAAAATGCGTTTTTGGAGTTTAAAGAGGCTTATGAATCTTTTGTAAAAAAGGCCGATCTCAGCGGCAAGTCGAACGCCGAAATATTCAAAGAGGCCAAAGAGCTCTTTCGCAAGAAGAGCTATACGGAGGCCAAGAGATACTTTTCGTACCTGATAAAAAACCACTACAAGCCGGCTACGTCGAACTACTACCTCGGCGAGATCGCATACCGCAACGGACGCTACAAGGATGCGATAGCCTACTACAAAAGAAGTGCTTCGCTCTACGACAAGAGCAGTTTTATGCCCACTCTGCTTCTGCACACGGCCATATCATTGCAGCGCATAGGCGACAAAGAGCAGGCGAGGCAGTTTTACAACTCTCTTATAAGCCTCTATCCCGGAAGCAAAGCCGCGGCGGTCGCGAAAAAGAGACTCTCCAAACTTTGAGGTAGTAGCCCGTTCCCTTAAGATTCCATGAAAGAACTCTATGATAGAATCTGCTACTTTTTAAAGGAGAACCGACAATTATGAAGATTGAAGATAACAGTGTAGTCTCTTTCAACTACGAAGTTAAAGATGCGAAAACGGGAGAGGTAGTCGACTCAAACATGGGGCAGGCGCCTCTCTCTTTCATTACCGGAAAGCAGCAGATAATTCCCGGGCTCGAGAACCAAATGAAGGGCATGCAAAGAGGTGACAGCGCCGAGATTCTCGTAAATGCCGCCGAAGCGTACGGCGAGTACAACCCGGAAGCCGTCCAAAACATGCCGCGAGAGCAGTTCGCCGGAATAGAACTGCAGGAGGGTATGACTCTTTACGGGCAGAGCGAAGACGGCGGTACGGTTCAGGTAACCGTCAAGAGTTTCGATGAGAACGAAGTGGTCATAGATTTCAACCATCCGCTTGCCGGAAAAGATCTTCTTTTCAACGTAGCGATAGCGGAGGTTCGGGAACCTACTGTAAACGAGTCTCTCAGCGGACAGGTCGAACAGCCCGGCGCTGAAGGTTGCGGTTGCGGCACAGGATGTGGAAACCATTAATTTCATTGCGGAGTCGAAGTCTCTCAAAGAGGCTTTGAAGTCCGCCAACCTTCTAAAGTCACTTCAGTTCAATACTCTCATAAGCGGGGAGGCCGGCACCGGCCGGCATACTCTTGCCGCCTACATGATGCCCGACGCTCCCATAGTGCATGGAGACGACCCTGAACTATACACCCGCATCGAGAACAGCCCCCAGATAATAATAGACAGGCTCGAGAAGGCCGACTCCCCGGGAAGAGTTTCACAAACTGTACAAAAATATGGAACGAAAGTAATAGCCATCGTCGAGGATGCTTCGTCTCTAGTTTCGATAGATTCCCTATTTAGCGTAAAGATCGCCCTTCCCCCTCTTCACCAAAGACCCGAAGATGTTCCGCCGCTTGCGAAGAAGTTTGCAGAGGAGGCCAGGGGCATGTTCGCCCGCGAAAGTGACGAAGAGCCCTTCGAACCGGATCTTCAAAATGTCGATTTGACGGCAAACGCATACTCACTGAGAAGATCTGTATTTTTGCAATATTTCGCCGCCAGGATGGATAAGGATGAGCTTATGCTTCTAAACGAAGCGTATCTGCTTTCACGTATGCAAAAGGGCGAGGATATCTACAGGCAAGAGCTCTTTTTATACGAAGTTCCGCTAATCAGGGCAGGAATGAAGGTATTTAAAAGTCAACTAAAGATGTCAAACGTTTTCGGACTAAACCGCAATACACTAAGAAAAAAAATTACAGAATGGAAGGAATATCTATGACAAAAACCGCTTTTCTCTATCCCGGGCAGGGATCCCAGGCAGTCGGCATGGGAAAATCGTTCGTGGAGCACTCACGGGAGGCGGCTCAGATGCTCGAAGCCGCCTCGGAACGTCTGAAGAGCGATATGGCCCGACTACTTTTTGAGCCTAACGACCTGCTGGAGCAGACCAGATATACCCAGCCGGCCATACTCCTTGTTTCGATGATGGCTTACAGACTCTTCGCGAAAGAGATTCCACAAGCGCCTGCGTTCGCTCTGGGACACTCTCTGGGCGAGTTTTCCGCCCTTTCGGCCGTAGGCGCCCTCGACTGGCTCGATGCGGTAGAGCTTGTACACCTTCGGGGAAGCCTGATGCAAAAGGCGTGCGAAGGGATAGAAGCCGGGATGATGGTGGTGCTCGGAGTCGCGGACGAGGACGTGGAGGCGATATGCCACGACGCCAGAGAAGAGGGTAAAAAGGTGTGGCCCGCAAATTACAACGCGGACGGCCAGATTGTGATTGCCGGTATCAAAAGCGATCTCGAGACTCTGCAAGAGCCTCTAAAAGCCGCGAAAGCACGCCGCGTAATGCTGCTGAATATGTCGGTGGCCAGCCACTGCCCACTGCTTGAGCCTGCGGTAGAACCGCTGGTCGAGGCTCTAAAAGGGGTGCTGCACGACGAGTTCGCCGCACCGGTCATCTCCAATGTAACGGCAAAGGCGTACAATACCAAAGCCGAAGCGCTCGATCTGCTTGGACGCCAGCTTGTTTCGCCGGTACTATACAAACAGTCTATTAGAGACAATGACGATCTGGTAGACAGGTATATTGAGTTCGGGCACGGAGGAGTATTGAAGGGGCTCAACAGGCGTACGACCAAAAAACCGACACTCGCGATAACCGACTACGACTCACTCTGCGCAGTTATCGAAACAGCGGCGCAGGAGAACCGATGATTGTAGGGGTTATGGGCGCCATGCCCGAAGAGATAGAACCGATTATCGAGAAGCTCGATAACGTAAAGCGCCACGAGGTTGCCGACAATATCTACTATACGGCTCTCTACGGCTCTTTGGACCTAGTGATTGCCTACAGCAAGATAGGTAAGGTCTTTTCCGCGCTGACCGCCGCTACGATGATAGAGCGCTTCGGTGTAAGAAAGATGCTCTTTTCCGGAGTCGCCGGCGCCATCAATCCGGAACTTCGAATAGGGGACCTCATAGCCGCCACGAAGCTGTGCCAGCACGATTTGGAGATCACCGCATTCGGCCACCCGTACGGATACGTGCCGGAGGGGAAAGTCTTCGTAGAGGCGGACCCGAGGCTTCTGGAGATAGCCGCAGTCGCCGCAGGTAAAAAGGGTATAAAACTGAAAAGAGGTATCGTAGCGACCGGAGACCAGTTCGTAGCGGATCCGAAGAGAAAAGAGTGGATAGGGGAAACCTTCGGTGCCGATGCACTCGAAATGGAGGGTGCGTCTGTCGCGGTCGTCTGTGATGCGTTGGATGTGCCGTTTTTCGTGCTGCGCGCCATAAGCGATGCCGCGGATATGGATGCCGGATTCGATTTCGATACATTTCTTAAAAGCTCCGCGAAAAAGAGCGCCGATTTTCTATTTGCGATCTTAGATGAACTCGATAAAGCTAAGTAAGAAGATTCTGCGTGCGGCCGGAAGGGCCAACGCAACCTACGGTCTCATAGGCGAAGGGGACCGGGTTCTGGTAGGTTTGAGCGGAGGAAAAGACTCTCTTACGCTTGTGCATCTGCTAAAACATATGCAGCGGCACGCCCCCTTCGACTTCGAATTCAAAGCGGTAACGGTATGCTACGGAATGCCGGGTGAGGATTACGGCGCTCTTGCGGAGCATTGCAAAAGGCATGAGATACCGCATGAGGTGTACGACACCAACATTTTCGAAGTGGCGCAGGATACCATTCGGGAAAACAGCTCTTTTTGCAGCTATTTTTCGAGAATGCGTCGGGGGGCACTCTATACGAAGGCGGAGGAGGGAGGTTACAACAAGGTCGCCCTCGGCCACCACCTCGATGATGCGGCCGAGAGCTTTTTTATGAATATGCTCTACAACGGTACACTGCGGTCGATGGCTCCCATCTACAAAAGCAGCCGAGGATTCCATGTGATAAGGCCGCTGCTTTGGGTAAGGGAGAGGCAGACGAGAGCTTTCGTGCAGGAGAACGGAATCTCCGCGATAGGGGACGAAGCGTGCCCGGCCATGCGGATGAGGGTGAAGATGCCCCACGCCAGGGAGAGTACCAAGCATATGCTCGAAGAGTGGGAAGGGCGATTTCCCGACCTGTTCAAAAAGTTCAAGGCGGCGTTTAGCCACCTGCAGCCCGACTCGTTCATGGACAAGAGGTATCTCGATATCTGACACCGCGGTTTGCGCCGAAATATTGAACCTCGAAGCCGCGACTGAGCGGCGGGCCTGCTGCGCAAGCTTGTCCCAGTGTTAACGTAGCCGTTCGGGCTTTGCCCGTACGGCGTATAAGGAATAAAATGGAACAGACACAAAAACTCGCGGTCCTGATAGACGCCGACAACGCCCAGCCCTCGATTGTCGACGCTCTGCTTGCGGAGATAGCCAAATACGGCACCGCGAGTGTGAAGCGTATATACGGAGACTGGACTATGCCGCAGTTGAAGGGGTGGAAAGAGGTACTTCTGACACACTCCATCCAGCCTATTCAGCAGTTCGGATACACCAGCGGCAAAAACGCTACCGACAGTGCCATGATAATAGATGCGATGGATCTGCTCTATACCGGTAACTTCGACGGATTCTGCATTGTCAGCAGCGACAGCGACTTCACGAAACTGGCGGCACGGATCAGGGAGTCGGGTCTTACGGTCTACGGTTTCGGCGAGAAGAAGACGCCTACTCCGTTCGTATCGGCATGTGACAAGTTTATATTTACCGAGGTTCTGAGAGCCGAAGAGACGGGCGAGGAGACGACGACACCGATAAAAAGGCTTACCGCAACGGAACTCAGGCGCGACCGCAAACTGATACGACTTCTTAAAGATGCCGCGGATGCGGCGAGCGACGAGAGCGGATGGGCACACCTGGGAGCCATGGGAAACATCATAGCGAAGCAGTCGCCGGAGTTCGACCCCCGCAACTACGGCTACAAAAAGCTCGGCGAACTTGTCAGGGCGACCGGACTCTTCGATATAGAGGAGCAGGTTACACATCGAGGCGCAAAGGCCATCTACGTAAGAAACAGAAAAAGAAGATAGAGCTCTACAGTCCTTCGCACATCGTTAGCCAGAGCATCTCGACTTCATCGTCTTCGAGGGTAATCGTCGAGAGGGCCCCGAACGCCTCCCTTATCTTTTGTGTACTAAACTTGGGGGCTATGACGCAGCGGGGATGCGCAGGTAGAAAAGCCCTTATAAGCGAGCACTGATCGTCGAGTCTCCTGCCGCAGGCGAAGCAGTCGTCCGGCATATGGAGCCGTCCTTCATGTCTTAAAAGTTCCAGGTAGGCTTCCACAGCGGCCCTTTTGGGGTTTTGAAGGTGCCAAATAGAGGCGTATCTATTCAGCATTTCGAAGTAGAAAGGGCCCGGCAGATCGACATCTTTGAGATGCCTGTACAGAAGAGTGACGAGGCTCTGCCACACTCTCATGCGGTCGAGGTCGGCAAGCCACGGATATCCGAGGTGTGTTACATTGCGGAGTTTGGGCATGAACCTGATCGAGTCGTTCTCTATCTCGAAATCTATCTTGTAGCCTGTAGTCACTATGGGGTGGCGGGCTCCGTAGAATCGGTATAGAGTCTTGATCTTCTCAGCCGTCAGCAGGGATACCACGCAATCTTCGTTTTTCACTCTCTTGACGTCCAGAATGTATCCTTGCACGTTGAAATCCCGTCCTTCAGGTAGTTGTAACCACTTTTTTTGTAAAATCGCTTAATTTTGGAATATTGTACCAAACAGAACTGCGATAGAAAAGGGTTTGGAATGGATTTATTGACAGGTTTTAAAGATAACTGCGGATTCGGCCTGGTTGCAAATATCGACAACCGTCCCAGCCATGCACTGCTCGAAGACGCGATTCACGCGCTCGAGAGAATGATGCACCGCGGTGCGATAGCCGCCGACGGTAAAAGCGGCGACGGAAGCGGCCTGCTTCTTTCGATGCCGCACAAATTTATGGCCAAGGTTGCCAAAAAAGAGGAGATCACCCTTCCCAAACAGTATGCGGTCGCCCAGATATTCTATAAAAACAGCGAACATCTGAAGCTTTTCGAAGAGTACTGCACGAGAAACGATCTGCGGGTGCTCTTTATGCGGGAAGTCCCTGTGAACACCGACGCCCTGGGCGAGCAGGCTCTACGGACCCTGCCTTCGATGATGCAGGTTTTTGTTGCTCCGAACTCCTTGATGGCCACCAAGCGCTTCGAAGCGCTCGTATATCTGACGCGCAGGGAGGTGGAAAACTCCCTGAAAGAGGATTCCGATTTCTACATTCCAAGCTTTTCCGACCGTGTAATCAGCTACAAAGGGCTGGTTATGCCGACACATATAAAAGAGTTCTACCCCGATCTGAACGATCCCGATTTCGAAATAAGCTTTTCGCTTTTCCACCAGCGCTTTTCCACAAACACTCTGCCGCAGTGGAGGCTGGCCCAGCCCTTTAGAATGATAGCCCACAACGGCGAGATAAACTCGGTGGAGGCCAACAGGTTCAACGTCGTCGCAAAATGCGAATCGATACGCTCGGAGGTGTTCAGCGACGAGGAGATGAAGAGACTCCTTCCTCTCCTTCAGGAGGGCTCCAGCGACAGCGCCAGTCTCGACAACTTCTTCGAGTTTCTGCGCATAAACGGAATGGATATATTCAAAGCCGTAAGAGCCGTGATTCCCGCACCGTGGCAGAACGCTCCGCATATGGACGCGAATCTAAGAGCCTTCTACGAGTATATGAGTACATGTTTCGAGGCTTGGGACGGGCCTGCGGCGGTAAGCTACACCGACGGCCGCTATATAGGCTGCGTACTCGACAGAAACGGGTTGAGACCGGCAAAATACATAGTTACGAAGGACAGGCGTCTGATAATCTCGAGCGAATACGGCGTAATCGACCTCGAAGACGACAACGTAGCAGAGAGGGGAAGGCTCCAGTCGGGAGAGATGATAGGGCTCGATCTCAAATACGGCACTATCCTGAAAAACGAGCAGATCAACGAGTATCTGAAAAACGCCAACCCGTATGCCGAGTGGCTTAACGAGCAGATGGTCTACCTGCAGGAGTATGTCGAGAAGCCTTTCGACAACCTGGATAGATACAACCTCGACCGGATGATAGAGAAACAGCGCTACTTCAACATTACGCAGGAGGTGATCGACCAGATTATCGAGCCGATGGTCAAAGACGGTAAAGAGCCGACCGGTTCGATGGGTGACGACACGCCTATGGCCGCCTTTTCTAATGTCCAGAGGAGCTTCACCGACTTTTTCAAACAGAAGTTCGCACAGGTTACGAACCCTCCGATCGATCCGATAAGAGAGAAGGTCGTAATGAGTATAAACACCGGATTCGGAGAGATACACAATATTCTCGACGAAGATCCGGACCACGCACAGAGGCTCAAAACCACATCGCCGATTCTCACTTTCGAGAAGTTCGAAGTTCTCAGAAGTTTCGGCGACGAGAAACACCCACGCTTCAAACCCTACTATAAAAACCGCACATACTCCACAGTTTACGAGGAGAATCTCAAAGGGAGCCTCGAAGATCTGGTCTACGACATCATAGAGGATGTAAAAAACGATGGTGTCAGGATCGTCATACTCGACGACAGGGGTCTCGATGAAAAGCATAAGACCATTCCGATGGCGATGGCTGTAGGGCGCCTGAACTACGCTCTTTTGGATGAAGGTGTCCGCCATCTCGTAAGCATCGTTTCGATAACGGGAGAGGTCATAGACTCCCACTCTACCGCATGCCTGCTCGCATACGGAGCTTCCGCGGTATATCCGTATATGCTCTATGCGACCGTATACAGGCTCCTTTCGAAAAAGTCCATGACCGATTATGAGATGAGAAACGAATTCAAAAAGGTGCACGGTGCACTCGGAGCCGGTATCTTGAAGATCATGTCCAAAATGGGGATCTCGACAGTAGCCTCATACCGCAACTCCGCACTTTTTGATGTATTGGGGCTCTCTACCGATATTGTGGAAGACTGCTTCAGAAACTCTCATGCGCTCGTTCCGGGACTCGGCTACAGCGATATAGAGGAGAGGATCGAGAAGTACCACAAAGACGCTTTCGAGCATGAGCATATACGCAAACTATTTCCGCTGAACGTAGGCGGCTTCTACAAGTATGTCGACAGGGGTGAGTATCACGACTTCGCACCCAATACGATGAAAGCGATACGCCAGGCGTCGATAACCGGGCGCCGTGAAGACTTCATGGAGCTAAAAAACATAGTCGAAAAGCGCGGCAAGAAGATGATTCGCGACTTCTTCGAACTCAAAAGCGACCGAAAGCCGATACCCGTGGAGAAGGTGGAGCCTGTAGAGTCTATATTCAAGCGTTTTGCGAGTGCGGCGATGAGTCTGGGCTCGATATCTCCCGAAGCGCACGAGAGCATAGCGGAGGCGATGAACCGTATAGGCGCCCAGTCCAACAGCGGAGAGGGTGGTGAAGACGCTTCGAGATTCGGAACCATCAAAAACTCCAAGATCAAACAGATAGCCTCCGGCCGATTCGGAGTGACACCCGCATATCTGCGCAGCGCCGAAGAGATTCAGATAAAGATCGCCCAGGGTGCCAAGCCCGGAGAGGGCGGACAGCTTCCGGGCCATAAGGTGACGGCTCTTATTGCACGGCTCCGCCATACGATGCCTGGCGTCACCCTGATATCACCGCCGCCGCACCACGACATCTACTCGATCGAGGATCTGGCCCAACTCATTTTCGACCTCAAGCAGGTCAACCCGGACGCTACCATTACGGTCAAGCTCGTCTCTACGGCGGGTGTCGGAACGATAGCCGCCGGTGTCGCCAAAGCGTACGCTGATAAGATAATCATTTCCGGCGGAGACGGCGGAACCGGAGCCGCCGCGCTCAGCTCCATCAAGTTCGCCGGAAATCCCTGGGAGCTCGGTCTTTCGGAAGCGCACAACGCACTAAAAGCCAACCACCTCAGGCAGAATGTGCATCTGCAGACGGACGGAGGGCTCAAGACGGGCCTGGATATTGTTAAAGCGGCGCTTCTGGGTGCGGAGAGTTACGCATTCGGAACGGGCGCACTCGCCATGGTCGGCTGCAAGATGCTCAGAATCTGCCACCTCAACCGCTGTAGCGTAGGTATCGCTACACAGGAGCCGGTACTCAGAGAGCACTATGAGGGCAATGTTGAGAGGCTAGTAAACTACTTCACGCTGCTGGCCGAGGATGTGCGCGAGATTATGGCTTCATTGGGCTACGAGAGGCTCGAAGATCTTATCGGAAGAAGCGACCTGCTTCAGGTGATAGACGACGACTTTGCGGCCAAGTTCGACTTCAGTTCGATACTGATGCGCCTGGACGGCCCCGACACGTGCCGGGTGGAGTCGAATGAGCCGTTCGACAGAAACGAATTCGAAAAAGAGCTTCTCAAAGAGATTTCACCTGCCATTCAAAACCCCAGTAACAGAATCGTCGTGAAGCGTGAAATATGCAACCTGAACAGAAGTTTCGGTGCCAGAATAAGCGGAGAGATAGCCAAATATTACGGTGACGCGGGGCTTCCCGAAGATACGATAGACATCCGCCTTAAAGGGATTACCGGACAGTCGCTCGGAGCCTTCCTGATCGAAGGTGTGACTCTGCGTGTAGACGGTGTAGCCAACGACTATGTGGGCAAAGGTATGAACGGAGGGAAGATAATAGTTTCACCCAAGGTACAGGGTATGCAGTTCTCCGCCGCGGGAAATACGTGCCTCTACGGCGCTACCGGCGGCAAACTCTTCGTCGCCGGAAATGTCGGCGAGAGATTCGCCGTAAGAAACTCCGGTGCGCTGGCGGTCGTAGAGGGGACAGGAGACCACGCCTGCGAGTATATGACCGGCGGAGTCGTAGTGATACTCGGCAGTACCGGTGTCAATTTCGGTGCCGGTATGACCGGAGGACTTGCGTTCGTATACGATACCGAACACACTTTCGTGGAGAATATAAACCAGGAGTTGGTAGAGGCGCACAGGATAGATACCGACGATACGGACGAGGCGCGCCACTATCTGAAGAAGCTTCTTAAGGAGTATTACAACGAAACCGGAAGCGAAAAAGCGAAGAGGATACTCGATAGCTTCCGTATGGAGATACGCAATTTCTGGATGGTCAGGCCCAAAGAGTTGCGGAAAGTACCGTTGAATCTGGATGAGGGGGAGTAAGATGCAGAATTTTATTTTTGTCGAGAGAATCGACCCGAAAAAACGCAATGTTGTGGAGCGTATCAAGGATTTTCGGGAGATCTATGAGATATACAATCCGAGCGAAGCATCTTCTCAGTCGGAGCGCTGCATACAGTGCGGAGATCCGTACTGTCTGAACAAGTGTCCCCTGCACAACTTCATTCCGCACTGGCTCAAAGCGGTGGCGGACAAGGATCTGGAACTGGCGTTCAACCTTTCGAACGAGCCCTCCCCCTTTCCGGAGATAATGGGTCGTATATGTCCGCACGACAGGCTTTGTGAAGGCGACTGTACCCTCAACGACGGATACGGCGCCGTCACGATAGGTCCTATCGAGACATTTATCAGCGAAACCGGTTTCAAAGCGGGGTTGACTCCGAAGTTCGCCGAAGAGAAGGTGGGTAAAAAGGTGGCTGTCATAGGCTCCGGTCCGGCCGGTCTCTCCGCGGCCACTTTTCTGCTTCGCGCCGGAATAGATGTGGAGATATTCGAGCGTGCCGATCGTCCCGGGGGGCTTTTGACATACGGAATCCCCGGCTTCAAACTCGATAAAAGCGTACTTTTCAGACGTGTCAAGTGGATGGAAGAGGCCGGTTTGAAGATTCACTACAACGTAGAGGTCGGAAAAGATTTGCCCTTTGACAAGCTTACGGAGGAGTTCGACGCCGTTTTCATAGGCATAGGTGCAACGAAGCAGCGTAAAGCCGGCATACCTAACGAAAACGCGGAGGGGTGTATGCTTGCGATGGATCTTCTTGTCAACATCCAGAAGAAGAGTTTCGGTGACCCGTACGACAAACGCGTTGAGGTCAAAGATAAGAGGGTCGTCGTAATAGGGGGCGGGGACACAGCCATGGACTGCGTACGCACATCGCTTAGAGAAGGGGCCAGGAGCGTACAGTGTCTCTATAGACGTGATGCAAGAAACATGCCCGGGTCGAGGAAAGAGTACTACAACGCAAAAGAGGAGGGTGTAGAGTTTATATTCAACGCCTCTCCCAAGCAGGTTATCGTGAACGACGAGGGGCGCGTCGTAGGTATAGAGATGCTCAAAACCGCTCTCGGCGAGCCTGACGAGAGCGGAAGGCAGAGGCTCAAAGAGATAGAAGGAAGTGAATTCAGAGTAGATGCGGATGTCATTATATTCGCTCTCGGTTTCTCACCGGTTCCGTACGAGTTCCTTTCTGCGAACGGAATAGAGACCAACGAATGGGGAGGCATCGTGATAGACGAAAATTTCGAAACGACAACCAAAGGGGTCTATGCCGGCGGTGACTGCCAAAGAGGTGCCGACCTTGTAGTGACGGCCGTATATGACGGACGCGAGGCTGCAAAAGCGATAATAAAGAGGCTTCTGGATTAGCGTTGACACCTTTTGTAGAGGCGGTCGCCGGGGCCGCCCGGGAGATTTCGGGTCGACTGCTCGAAGGGTGGAGTCCGCGCTACTCGAGATATTTCGACATAGGGGCCGGAGGCGATAGGAGTGCCGGAATAGATCGGATGGCGGAGGCGATATATGTCGAAGCTCTCGGCTCTTTCGGCACCATAGATTCGGAAGAGTCCGGTATAATAGGTTCGGGAGAGGCAAAAATCGTGCTGGATCCTATCGACGGGAGTGACAATGCCATCTCCGGCCTGCCCTACTTCGGCTCCTCCGTAGCTCTTGAGCGTAACGGCAGGGTGGAGGAAGCCGTTATCGTGAACCTGGCCAACGGCGATCTATTCTTCAAAAGCGACAACCGGCTGATGGTGGGAAAGATATCGGGCGGCGGATTCGCTCCCGTAGCGAAACGTGAAGATTCGACCGTCGGGATTTTCGAGAAGGCGTATGCATATCCCGGCCTTGCACGTCGGCTGTACGATCGGAAGATGAAATTCCGTTCACCGGGGGCTGTAGCTCTATCGCTCGCTTATGCCCACTATGTCGAGTTTGTCATCTTTGCAGGTCCGAGGCGCCGCTACGATTTCGCCGCCGCGCTTTGGATGTGTGAAGAGCTTAACACTATAGAGACAGAGAGTCTGCTAATAGTTGCAAAAGATGGAAAAAAAGCCGAGCTTTTGCACCGTCTGGCACTGCAAGATCAAGGATAGAGTATGAATTTCGGAAACATTTTCAAGAGTATTCGTAAAGAGCACCCGAAACCTGCGGAGGCGCCGGCCCACTGGATAAAGTGTCCAAAATGCAACGCGCTGATGTACTACAAAGAGATAGAAGCGAACCATTATGTCTGCCCGAAGTGCGGGTACCATATGCGGCTCTCTGCGGACCAGCGCATAAAACTTCTGGCTGACGAGGGGAGCTTTACGGAGCACGACAGCGGACTGGAGCCGGTAGACCCTCTCAAGTTCGTGGACAAGAAGAGCTACAAAAAACGGATCGAAGAGGCTAAAAAGAGGACGGGACGCACTTCGTCGGTAGTAAGCGGTTCGTGCACTATCGACTCGGAGCCGGTCGAGCTCGTCGTTTTCGACTTCGCATTTATGGGGGGAAGCCTCGGTTCTGTAGAGGGTGAGAAGATAGTCAGGGCTGTCAACAGGGCGCTCGAAAAGCGGTGCGGAGTCGTCATTGTCAGCGCGAGCGGCGGTGCGAGGATGCAGGAGAGTACATACTCTCTTATGCAGATGGCAAAGACGAGTGCAGCTCTGGCAAAACTCGACGAAGCGGGCCTTCCCTTCATATCGATACTCACAGATCCCACTATGGGGGGAGTCAGCGCCTCTTTCGCGATGCTCGGTGACATCATACTCGCCGAACCGGACGCCCTTATAGGCTTTGCGGGGCAGCGTGTTATCAAACAGACGATAGGTGCGGACCTGCCGGAGGGATTTCAGCGATCGGAGTTTCTGCTCGAACATGGACTCATAGACAAGGTGGTTCCGAGGCGCAAGCTCAAAGAGAGTGTCGCCACACTGCTCAAGCTCTTCAACAACAGAGGGAGAGAGTGAAGCTCTACGCCCTTCTGGATGAAGAGTCGCTGAAGCGGCACGGATGGAGTCTGGAGCGCTTCGTCAGGCGCGCCTGCGAACTGGGTGCCGAGATACTCCAGTACAGGAACAAGAGCGGCGATATCGAGTCTGCGGCAAGAAGGCTCGAAGAGCTGGTTTCGAGCTTTCCCGGAAGGGTGATTGTAAACGACTATGTGGACCTCGCCGCAATCTGCGGAGGTGTACATCTGGGGCAGGAGGATCTGGCGTGCTACGGAGGTACTCCCCGTGAGGCGGTAGAGAAGATTCGCCAAGCGGTCGGCGAGGGGGGATGGATAGGTCTCTCTACCCATAACGAGATCGAGATAAAGGAGGCGAACTGCCTCGAAATAGACTATATAGGTCTGGGTGCCTGCAGAGGCACGGAGACAAAGAGCGATGCGAATGTTTTGGGAATAGAGACGGTTTCGGCCCTCGCCGCACTCTCTACCCACCCGGTA
The DNA here is from genome assembly GCA_015494675.1 of Hydrogenimonas sp. Next base: position 28,394 of record WGAW01000139.1, read on the forward strand.
GCCGCCATTGGCGGTCTGAGGCTCGACGACGAGATACCCAATGCAGCCTATCGAGTAGTCGGAAGCGGTCTCTATGAAGATTAACGTTGCGGCTATAGCGAAGCCGGAGAGGGACGCCTACGCTCAAATATGCGACCGTTTCGCGAAGATGTCCGGCAGATACGCCTCCGTAGTCTCCAACGATATTTTCAGTTCGAAAGTGACCAGAGCGCAGGAGAGCGGTGCGGCGGAGGCGAAAAAGCTCTATTCGAAGCTTTTCGAACCTTGGATGAGAAGAGGGTACAAGATAGCTCTCGATCCGGCCGGCAGGAGGGTAGATACCGAAAAGTTCTGCCGCCTTCTTGAAGAGAGGAGCGAAGTGACCTTCTTTCTGGGGGGAGCCTATGGGCACGGGGGCGATTTTCTGAAGCGTTGCGACGAGGTGATCTCACTCTCCGATCTGACCATGAGCCACAAGGTCGCGAAAGTGGTTCTGTTCGAGCAGATATATCGTGCACTTACGATTCTACACAACCATCCTTATCATAAATAGGAAGATGCCGATATTTGCAGGTAGATGAATGGTATCGGAATTACCCCGATTTTGTAATTTAAGGGTATTTCGATAAAATTCAATAATTTTTATGTAAGGAGCAGGGGTTGAGAGACAACGATATAGAGTATTTCAAACAGATGCTTGAAGCTAGACGGGAGCAGATATTGAAGAATATCAGGGGAAGCTCCAAAGAGCTTGATGAGCTGCACCGGAACCATGAAGTTATGGATGAAGGGGATTTCGCATCGGTCTCCACCGACAACATGATCAATGAAGAGATCCTCTCGTCTCAGCAGAGGGAGCTTGAAGAGATCGACGAAGCGCTCGCAAAAATAAGAGACGGCTCATACGGAATATGCGAGATGTGCGAGGAGCCTATAGGTATGCAGCGCCTCAAGGTCAAACCTTTTGCGAAATACTGTATCACCTGCAGGCAGATCGCCGAAAAGAGCCCAGCATAATCAGGAGGCTTTCCGATGTATTTTAAACGTTACACTCTGGCTTCGATACTACTGATCGCCGCGGTAGGCGGTTATGTCTACTATATGGTCACAAAAGACACCTATACGATCGAACTGCTGGGTGTCAACGTAACTCTTCCGATCGCCGTCTGGATTGTGGTGCCTATGGTTCTTTTCTATCTGGCGTCGCTTTTTCACATGCTCTATTACGGATTCAAAGGGTATTTGCAAAAACGACGTGTGGAGCGGGATATCTCAAAACTCTCGGACGCTCTTTATTGGGATGTCCTCAAATCTCCCAAACAGCACGCCTATGATGACAAAGAGATTAGAAAAATCGGTGTCGTTCTCGATCAGGGGTTCGACGACCTTACAGGTGTCGACAAGAGCAAATGCGATGAGCGGGTCAAAGATGCTCTGGAGATGGTCGAGGCGATAGAGCGGGGCGAGTATGTCGATATGAAAAAGGTCTCTCTCGACAAGAGCAACCCCTACGTAGTGAAGAACTGGCTCAACTTTCTTGACTCAGAGCCGGAGCGCGCCGAAGAGATCGTGCGAAAGGCCGAGGCGTACGACGAATCGGTCGTACACGCCGCCATGAAGAGATTTGTCGAAAACGCTTCACAGCAGCAGATAGAGAAGTATAAAGAGAGGGTCGATATAGATATCTTGATTCACCTTCTCGACTCGATGCAGAGTACGGAAGAGGAGAAGCCGCGGATAGCCCTCGACTTCATAGAGAGCCTGCTCGAATCGTTGAAGCCGTCGGAGAAGGAGTACCTGCAGATCGCGCAGAGACTCTCCAAACTATACACTCCAGATGAGGTCCTCAGATTTTTCGAGAAGGTTGTCGCCCGTGACGACAAGGCGTTCAAAGCCTATGTTTTCGTTCTGATCGAGTTTGAGATGCTGGATAGGGCCAATGAACTGCTCCAGGATACCGCACGCGGGGAGTACCTCGATTTCAAAGCCTTCCTCGATTTGAGAAAAGCGGGAAAACACTACCCGATGAGTCTGCTTCTGCCGAGGTGCTGAAAGAGAGATGAAGAGCAAAGTTCTCGATTTTTCCTCACCCCTTTTCGTGCTGGCTCCTCTTGCCGGCCTTACCGACCTGCCGTTTAGAAGCGTGGTGAAAAAGTTCGGTGCCGATCTTACCGTCAGTGAGATGATCAGCTCCAACGCACTTGTGCACAACAGTAAAAAGAGTATGAAGATGCTCGAAAAGAGCCCGCTGGAGAACCCCTATTCGGTTCAGATAGCCGGTGCCGACGAAGATATAGTAAGAAGGGCCGTCGAGATATTGAACGGGGTGGAGGGGATAGATATAATAGATCTAAACTGCGGCTGTCCGGTGCCGAAAATCGTATCTCACGGTTCGGGAAGCTCCCTGCTCAAAGATCTCGAAAAGATGGGCCGTATAATATCGACGATAAAGAGCGCTTCCCGAAAACCTCTGACCAGCGTCAAGATACGCATAGGCTTCAACGAAAAAAAGCCCGTCGAGATCGCGAAAGTGTGTGAAGCGAACGGTGCCGACTTCATAGCCGTTCACGGCCGTACGAGAGCCGGAAAGTTCAAGAGCGAAGTCGATTACGACGCGATCAGAAAGATTAAAGAGGCGGTCTCTATTCCGGTAATAGCCAACGGAGATATAACGAGCTACGAAAAGGCCAGAAGTGTGCTTGAGTTTACAGGTGCGGACGGCGTGATGATAGGGCGGGGTGCGGTAGGAAAGCCGTGGATATTCTACCAGCTGCGGCACGGGGAGGAGGAGATGGACCCGGCCCTGAAGAGGAGTATCATTCTCGAGCACTTCGATCAGATGATATCTTTTTACGGCGACTACGGCGCTACGCTTTTTAGAAAACATCTTCACACTTACTCAAAGGCCGGTTACGCCGGTGCATCGGCATTCAGAGACAGAGTAAACCGTACCTCCGACCCGACGCAAATGAGAGAGATCATAGAGAGCTTTTTCGACCCTTCGAATCTGCTTGTCGCTAAAGCATCCTAACCGATATTACGCAAATTCAGGGCCGAGCCCGTAATACCAAACCCAAATAAAAAGAGAACGGAGCATTCAGTCGTCACCGCAGCGAGACCTGCGGGAGCGAGTCGAACGAAAGCGGCCGAAAATCGTGCTCAAACCCGAAAGGGGAGAAGCGTAAGGCGAAAGTAAACCGCTCCGCTTTCGCAGCTTCGCACGACGCTGCGTATATGCCGGAGGCATAGCAGACGTCCGCTGTTCACGATTTTCAGGCTTTCGTCGACGTCTTGACGGGCCGGAGCACCCGTCGAGCGAGGATGAGGGCCGGATGTTTCGTTTCTGTTTGGGATTGGTATAAGTTGGCATGACCTGGCCGGCCCCACAACCCCCTGAAGCTACAAAATCGGAGATTTCGAGATAGTTATGGCTAAGGGATGTTCTCTCTGGTTGCGTTGGCTTTGAAGGCTTCGTAGGCGTCCGGATGGTTCTCTTTAAGAAAGTGGTCGAGCTGCTTTTTGTTGGCTTCGAAGAGCGATGTAAAACTCTCCTGATCCTCTACTCTCTTTTCCGAAAATGTATCGAGCAGTAGGTTGCTGTTTCCTACGACCATAAGGTACTGTTTGTCGTTGAACTCAAGAAGTATGAGTCTGTTTTGCTGATCCAAGACCTTCTGGTAGCGTATAACGGCTCCCTCCGGAGCTATCTTGGCACCCCCGATTCCCGGCATGAGCCATCCGCCAAGATCCGATCTTTTGCGTTTTACGAGCCAGAGAACGAGGAGCAGAAGAGTCATTATTCCCAAAACGCTCCAGTAGCGCCAGCCCGGGAGAGTCTCTTCCGTTTTCGCTACCGTTAGGGGCCTACTCTCTTTGCGCGGTTCGGATGATGGGGACGAAATTTTCGAAGCGGCCGCCGGTACGATTCTTATGCGTAGGCCGAAACCGTCAACCGTTTTGGAGGCTTCGACCTTTATACCCTTTTTTGAGGGAACGATTTTTATGAGCGCCGAGTTTTCAGCCGCTCCGGTAACGGCTATCGACTCCACAATGCTGCTTTGGAGCTCTTTTGCGAAAGGCTTTAGTATATGGACATTCGAGAGTCTTATATTTATACTTCCGTCGCCGGCCTCGCTCTTCTTTATCGAACCGTCGAAGGGTGCGTCAAACGAAAGCATCAGGTCTACCCTGTTCTCCCTTTCGTAGATATTCCGGTTCAAGAGGGTGGCCGCAAAGAGCAGGGGAGTCAGAATCAGAATTGTCAATAGGGCTCTCATCGGCTGCTACCTCTCTTTCGACAGGTAGTAGAGTACCGCGTCGGCATCGAGTATCTCGTTTAAACGGATCGCTAGATTCTGCTCATATACCATCACTTCTCCGCGCCCGATAATTCGGCCGTTCACGTATGTCTCCACGCTCTCTCCGGCAGGTTTTTGCAGATCTATGACGGAGCCGACTCCAAGATGGAGTATCTCGTCGAGTGTCAGCTCCGTTTCACCCAGATAAGATGTGATCTGCACCTCGATATCCAAAAGGCGCTCGAAATCGAAAGGTTCGATCTCTCTCTTCTCCATATTTTCACTGCTCTGAGGCATCGTCTCCCTTTATCTGTAAGGCTATGCAACGGTTTTCGGTTTTAAACAGAAGAGTTTCACATCCGCTTCGGAGGTGGCCGATGCCGTCGAACCGCGGTGTGGCTATGGTGCACGGAATACCGCGATCGCTTGCGATCATTTTTGCATGGCCCACGATAAAGTTCGCCAGTTCCGATGTGAGATCTTCGAGAGCATCTTCGTCGGGATCGTTTTCGAAAAGCAGTATCGAAGAGACCTTTTTGAGAGTAGGCTTCTGTAGCCACAGGGTAGCCACCATATGCCCCTCCCTTTCGCACGAAAACGGTATGGCCGCCCTGTACCCGCTGCGGGCGGGACGGTTTTTGCAGGGCACAAGTCTCATTCCGAAGTGCTGTTCGAACACCTCACTCATCGAAGTCCGCAACAGGTCTGTCACTCTCTCCTCCATCCCGGTTCTTGAATTCTGCTTGATTATAGGATAAAAATTTTAAATTATGCATTAATAGTATATCGGCTATTTATCGTTAATGCTGTATAATTGCAGGTTTTTCGCCCGTGCCGGACGAAAATGATCAGGATGGAATAGATGGAAATTCAACTTCTGCTTGCCGGTATGGCTATAGGTACTCTTTCGGGCTTTTTCGGTATCGGAGGCGGTACCATTCTCGTCCCGTTGCTGATGATGATGGGCTACGACATAAAGAGTGCCGTAGGTATATCGGTAATGCAGATGGTATTCAGCTCGTTCTACGGCTCATGGATAAACCACAAAAAGGGCTTTTTGAACCTAAAAGAGGGAGCGGTAACGGGTTTAGGCGGTTTTGTAGGGGCTCTTGGGAGCGGCTGGCTCGTTTCGGCGGTTCCCGAGATAGTGCTCGAGACGATGTTTCTTGCCGTGATAGGATTTGCGCTATACCGCTTTTTCAAAGCTCCCGAATATACGGAGCAAGAGAGCGGGCACGATCTCTCCCCGTTAGTGCTGGCCGGAGCGGGGGCGGTGATAGGGCTCTTTTCGATCTCTATGGGAATCGGAGGATCTATCCTTCTGACCCCGATTCTGGTTGGTCTGCTCCGCTATCCGCTGAAGAAGGCGGTATCGGCCGGACTCTTTTTTGTGGTATTCTCTTCGGTCTCCGGCTTCATAAGTCTCTCGCTGGCGGGACATATAGACTATCTGCACGGATTTTTGGTGGGGGCCGCCTCTTTGGCGGGAGTATATACGGGAATCCATCTTGCGGCTGTTACCGGGCACAAAAAACACAAAAACGCACTTGTTGTGCTATATATAATCATTCTCGGAATGATGCTGAAAAAAGTTTTAGGAGTCTGAATTTTTGGAAACAATCAAGATTTTCGGTGCACGTGAGAACAATCTCAAATCGGTAAACCTGGAGATACCGAAAAACAAGCTTATAGTACTGACCGGACTCAGCGGAAGCGGGAAGAGCACGCTGGCGTTCGATACGCTCTATGCCGAGGGGCAGCGGCGCTATATAGAGTCGCTCTCATCCTACGCCAGGCAGTTTCTGGACCGAGTCGGCAAGCCGGATGTGGAGAAGATAGAGGGGCTAACCCCCGCAATCGCGATAGATCAGAAGACCACTTCCAAAAACCCGCGCTCCACGGTAGGAACGATTACCGAAATATACGACTACCTGCGGCTTCTTTTCGCCAGGATCGGCAGACAATACTGCCACCTCTGCGGCCGCCCCGTATCGCAGATGAGCGCAAGCGACATAATAGAGCAGGTGCAGAAGCTGCCCGAGGGCGCGAAGCTGGTGATCATGGCCCCGCTGGTGCGTGAAAAGAAGGGTAGCTTCGCCGATCTTTTGGAGTCGCTGCGCCACAAGGGGTATGTGCGTGCTCATATAGACGGCGTGACGGTGCGGCTGGACGAGGATATCGAGCTCTCGAAGACCAAAAAACATACGATCAAGGCGGTAATAGACCGTGTCGCGGTAAAGGAGGGGAACCGCGAGCGGATAGCGCAGGATATCGAAAAGGCGCTTGCCGAGAGTTACGGAGAGGTCGAGATAGAGGTACTCAACCACGAAGATATGAATACGCAGCCGCTCATACACTACAGCGAACATCTGGCCTGTTTCCATTGTAAGGTGAGTTTCGATCCGCTGGAGCCGCTCAGCTTCTCGTTCAACTCCCCGAAAGGGGCATGTCCGACGTGCGACGGTCTGGGAATGCGATATACACTCGACCTGACCCGGGTCATAGATCCGCATCTCAGCATCTCCCGGGGGGCGATAAAAACGATGTACGGTTTCAACAGGGGGTACTACTTCGGGTTTCTGAAAGCCTTTTGCGAAAGTTCGGGCATAGATATAGACAGACCCTACGAAGAGCTCGAGCCGTTCCGGCAGAAGCAGATCCTCTACGGGACTCCCGACAAGATAAAGTTTACTTGGAAAAGGCACCGCCTCGAGCGCGTCTGGCCCGGTGTCGTGAAGATCTCGTACGATATGCTAAAAGACGAGAAGGAGTTTGGGGAGTATATGACCGAAAAGGTGTGCGACAGCTGCGGAGGCCACAGGCTAAAACCGGAATCTCTCGCCGTTAAGGTCGGAGGCAAAACGATAGCCGAGATTATCGATATGCCGATAGAGGAGTGTTACTCCTTTTTCCGTGACGAGAGCA